>JBFLKV010000150.1:0-3932 GCA_040883365.1 Eubacteriales bacterium | reverse complement strand
TTATCATACAGCCGGCTTAGCACATCATTGTCCAGCGACGCCTTTAGGCCTTTTAGACCAAAGAAGGTTTTAACAAACTCAGATTTAGGATGGAAAATCAATTCCTCCCGTGTTCCTATTTGCTCAATTTTGGCGTTATTCAATAGTATAATCTTGGTCCCGAGTTTTAAAGCCTCTTCAATATCATGCGTGACGAAAAGAATGGTTTTTTTCAGCTCGCCATGGATTTTAATCAGTTCATCCTGTAAAATCGTTCGGGCAATTTCATCCACAGCACCAAAGGGTTCATCCATCAAGATAATGGCCGGGTTGGCCGCCAGCGCACGCGCAACACCGACCCGTTGCTTTTGTCCGCCACTTAGTTGTCTTGGATGTCGATCCAGAAAGGATGCGTCTAAACCCACCAGATTGATAAGCTCAACCGCACGCGCGTCCTTGATTTCTGCGCCCTTTTTTTGCAAGGACAGAACATAGTTGATGTTTTGCTTGACGGTGAGGTGCGGCAAAAGCCCGATTTGCTGAATCACATAGCCAATGGCGCGTCTTAAGTCAATGGTGTCAATATCCTGTATATCAACACCATTGACAAAAATCGAACCCGAATCTGGAACAATCAGTTTGTTGACCATTTTTAGCAAAGTGGTCTTCCCACAGCCTGATGGCCCAAGAATGGTCACCAGTTCACCCTCAGGGATGGACAGATTTAAATCCTGGATGATAGCCTCTCCGCCATCGTAGGACTTGGTGACATTTTTAAATTCAATGACTTGATTACTCATACAATCCTTTTTCAATTAAGAAGTCCAGTGCCACCTGTTTTGGGTCTTTATTCTCAATCTCTACCAAATAATTCAGATAAGTCATCTCTTCATCGCTGATTGCACCATCCAGCATGGCAAGCACATCGGCAAGCTCGGGATATTCTTTTAATGTTTCATTGCGTATCAGCGTTGCACAGTAATAGGAAGGGAAGAAATTTTTATCATCTTGTAGCACTACCAAGTTGGCTTCCTTTAAGCGGCCATCGGTGGAAAAGACATTAATTACGTCCACTTCGTCCGAACTGATGGACTGATATTTAAGCCCTATATCCAGCTCGGTTTTTTCTCCAAAATCAAAGCCGTATGTTTCGACCAGCCCGGGGTATCCATCTCCTCTTTCATAAAAGTCATATTCTGCACCCAGGTTCAAGTCGGCGCTCGCCGCGGCCAAGTCGGAATAGGTCTTTATACCCAAGGCTTCGGCTTTATCTTTTTTCATCGCCAACCCATAGGTGTCGTTAAATCCATATAGATTCGACCAAGTAATATCGTATTCAGTATCATACGCTTCTTTTGTCGCCTGATACAGCGCATCGGGGTCATTGATTAAATCCTGCTTTAAAACAAACAACCACCCGGTGCCGGTATACTCCGGATATATATCCACCTCACCGCTGATCATCGCCGGATGAATGTTGGAGGTTCCTCCACCAATACCCATCTTCTGCTCCACAGTGATGTCGGTATTTGCTTCAATCAGATAGGTCAGCATTTCAACCAAGATGTATTGCTCGGTCATGGGTTTGCTGGCAATCACCACTTTCTTTTCCTTTGCACCGCACCCAGACATAATGGCCAGTGTCAAAACCAATACCACAATTAATATTTTTGAAATGATCCGTTTCATCTTTAATCCTCCTTGTCTTCTTGTACGCATTCCCTGCGACGCTATTATTTTTCTATGTGCCTAATATGCGTTTTTTCATTGCGTTTTCTATTTTCCCAAATATAAAATCAGCGATGACTGCGAGCAACGCAACCAGCAAACTGCCGGCAATGGTCATCTCTGGGAAATTTGTAGTGATACCGCGCCATATCGCGACGCCCAATCCACCCGCGCCGATAAATGACGCAATCCCGCAAAGGGCAATCGTCATAACAACCATGGTTCTAAGCCCTGCAAATATGACAGGCAGCGCCAACGGCAATTGAACTTTGAAGAGCAGCTGAATATCAGTACTGCCCACCCCAATCGCCGATTCAATAATCTCTTTGTCCACTTCGCTGATACCCACATATGTGTTTCGGATGACGGGCAGCAAACCATAGATCACCAACGCGACTATGGCCGATTTATTGCCGATTCCGGTGATGATGACCAAAAATCCAAACAAGGCAATGGACGGTATGGTGTATAGGAAATTGGTAACAGCAAGCAAAACCTTTGCCAAAACCTTGCTGCGCGTCATGACCACACCAAGAACTAAACCTAGCCCAGTAATGATACCCACCGCAATCAGCGTCAGCATAATATGCTGCACCAATAAATCATAAAAGAATTCCCATCTTTCAATATATAAGTCGAATATGCCGGTAATAATTTTCACAAATCTTCCCCTTGCTAAAAATGCTTTATCCAATATTGCTGTAGCACGGATAAACCGAATGTGCTTAAAAAACTTAAAACTTAATATGTCGTATAACCGAGCTAGTAAATGCTCTGATATGTCTTAATATAAACGAAAGCATTGTTCGTTAATCACTCGCATTTCGTTCGTATACCTACATATTATATCATACAACAGAGATTCGCCTATGTGCAAAGTGCGTGCAAATGAAGGCCATGATTAGTTGTGGGTTGATTGATGAGGTTTAATATTTACGAAAACAAAACCTTGGGCTGTTCTCAAGAGCGATAAATCCGGAATAGTTTTTCAAAAAAATCATAGAATCTGTATAAGAAGGCACGTTTCAGTGTCTTTTTTTATATAAAATGTAGAAGTTATAGGGTTACAAGCTTAGTCGATGGTGGCTGGATGAAGTTGAGAGAGAACGACCGGATAAGCTATAAGCTTACCCTTTTGGTAGGAATTATTGCTAATAGTAATCATATAACCATCTACAGTGATGTTGCTATCTTTGAACAAATCATAAACAAAAAGGAAGGCGAGAGAGAAAAAGCGAAAAATGGGTTATTTAATTTGAAAAAAAGGTTTGGATGAATGGAATTTAAATAAGAACATAAATTCGCTTAATACATATAGACAAACAAATGTACGCATTATATAATAGTGTTCCAATGCACCAATAATATATTGAAAGGAAGGTATTGTTCGTATGAAAGACCAGAAACAAGCAGCATGTACCATTGATTGGACACGCATCATGATATGGTATGGGAGAGGCATACAGAAAAATGGCCGACAATGGCCGATTTTTTTCGGTATTATTCTATTGTACTTAAGTAGACTACGATTTGCTTTAAAAGACAAGAGAGAAAGGGCTTGATACGTCCATGGTATCCGCTAAAGGGGAAGGCGGTAACGAAAAAGGGAGGACAAAATGACAGAAACGGAAAAATACTTATATCGTTATTACCAGCTGGAAAGGCTAAAAGCATTGGCGAAGGATGAATTGATGAGTGCGGTAGCGGAATATGACGAAAAAGCGGAAGCATTATTGAAACCATTGAACCTATCAAATACCAAGGTGGATAAAACCAACCGGATCAATGATCCGGTTCAGAATGCAGTTGTTGAAATGTTGGATATTTATTTAAAGGGGATTGAGAAAGCGAAAGCTTCACATAAACAATTGATCGATGAGCAGGACGCGATTGAGCGAACTTGCGAAAGGGGGGGCTGAATACGGTGGAGAAATCCTATATTATTTGGCGGTACTTCAAGGGGAAACGCTCATGGCAGACAGCGCAAAGGCTTCAGTACTCTGATCGTCAGGCGAATCGATATCGGGTTTCGGCTTTGCAGAAAATTAAGGCGGCTTTAAATGATGGCCGTTGATGGCTGATTATCTATGCTAATATCATATCATAAGAAAAGAAAAAGACGGCGCAAGCTGTCTTTTTTATATAATAACCAAAATTCCATTCTGTTTGACAGGATAAGCGAAAAACAAAGGCATTAAGAGAGCAAAACTGTGACAAAGGGCATT
>JBFLKV010000149.1:0-12438 GCA_040883365.1 Eubacteriales bacterium | reverse complement strand
ATTTCAAACATGGGGGCACCATATGCTCCGGGGGCAATACTGTAGGGGTCAAAAACAATCACCAATTGCGTGTCGGTTAGGTAGAAGGTTTGACCGGCACCAATAGTGGTAAACCAAAACGTACCGCTCATCGTGGGGTCGGCGGCGATGGCGGCGTTGATCTCGCTGTTGATGTCCGAGACATAATCGGTGCCCGAAACAAATAAATCGGCAAGTGTCAGCTGATCGCCGGGATTGCTGTTTTGTGCATTGATGGTGGCATAGGTGTTTGCAGGATGCGCGCCTCCCTCGTATGATTGAATAGCGATTAAAATTGAAAGCAGGTGACCGTCGTTTCGCATGACGTTATAGCTTGAAGCATAGCTGTAAGCGGCATGTGCGCCGTAATTGGTTTCGTCCAGTACCGATTGTTGCTCCAATGCGGTTGATTGATTCTGCAAATAGTCACGAACACCTGAGTTGATACCGTTTTGCATGGCCGCGTCCTGCATGCCCGAGATTTCGGGGCAATGGATATCCACGCTGATGTAGGTGTTTGCATATTGGGTGGGATGGTCAGTGACCGTCAGCGGGGCCAGAGGGGTGGGCGTCGGGGCGGTAGTCGGTGGTGGGGGCACAGGCATACTGGCGGATGCTGCTGGCGCCGTTGGGTTGTGTGCGCTTGAAGCCAAAGGAGCTGGGGACGATGTGTTCGTTGCAAGGGCATCCGAATCGGCTGGGGTGTTGATGATGATGCAGCCGCTGGACATAAAAATCATGATGAAAGTAGCAATAAGGATGATGAAGGACTTTGTTTTCATGGGTTTCTCCTTTTCAAACCTAATTTATACTATATTGTATCATATTTTTAGCATATCTAACGAATAAGGGATGAGTGACCCAAGATGGAATGATAAACGTGAAAAAAAGCCACCCCATGTGGAGTGGCTTGGTGTAGTCTAGCCGACTAAAAATGATATTTTCACATTGACGCGGTAGGTAACGATCGTATCGCCCTCTACTACGGCCTGCATGTTTTCTACATACACGGCTTTGATGTTTTTAACTGTTTTTGAAGCCTCTTTTACGGCTTCTTTAGTGGCGGCTTCCCAACCTTCGGTGGATTCGGCTAATAATTCAATCACTTTTACAACAGACATTGTTTTGGCTCCCTTCATTTTTTACGATATAATAAACATATTATACCATAAGCGTTGAAAAAACAGTAGTTCGCACACGCCCTTTTGCTTGACAGGGTTTGGGCACAATGCTATTTTTATTAGAGCAAGTAACCGCTTTCGGGTACAAGAAAAAGGAGAAACAGCTTGAAAAAAAATGTTCTTATTATTATAACTATTGCCATTTTCCTGCTGCTCAGCGGCGTTTATGCTTTTTATATTACACCCCCCACGCTTTCGGAAGGGCCGGATGAGTCGGGCCATTTTTCCTATATCCATCACCTGCAGGTTGAAAACAAACTGCCGGTGCTGAACGAGACTTTTTTCTATGTCGGCGACGAGGCTTACGATGCACAGGGCGGGGATTTGTCCGAATACAAAGCGCGTGAAATTGACGATACCATGATGGATAAGGGCGTCAACTGGATTGTCCAGCACCCACCTTTTTACTATATGGTGATGGCGTTGGTCTTAAAAGTTGTGCGCCTCTTTAGCGATAATCTGGTAATCGCCATCTACGCCATCCGTTTGGCTACCATGATGCTTGGGGCGTTACTGCTTGTCTTTTGCAATAAGTTTTTGGATTTGCTCAAAGCCGAAAAACCCTTTAAGATCGTCTTTTTGGGACTGCTGGCTTTTTCACCGATGTTGCAGTTTTACTTTTCGGTCATCTCAAATGACAGCATGCTGATTTTAGTTACCACCATCAGCCTCTATTACCTTATCAAATACCAAAAGACGAATCGGCTTTTGGATATGGCACTGTTTACGATTTTTACAAGCTTGATTGTCTTGACCAAATATACCGGATGTCTTATCGTTATCCCATATGGGCTGTATTTCATCTATGTGTTTTTCAAAGCCAAGCCGAAAAAGCGCGCATGGTTAAATCTTTTGGTTTGTGCCATGATTGCGGGTGTACTGATTGCGCCGCATCTGGTGCGAAACTATCATCTCTACCAAAAGTTTTTACCGACACGTAACCCGATTTATCAGGAAAGCTTTGACTACGACTTTTTCTCGTTCATTAAAATTGGCTATATCGCCGAGCTGTTTAAGCATCTCAGTTACTTTGTGGGATGGTATCATTTTGTCGGTGCGTGGAAACTGGTGCGGCTATTATATATGCTGATTTTTGGTGCAGGCGTTTTGATGGTCAGTTTTTGGCAGAACCGGCAGGTTCGTTTGCGTTTTAATACTTTGGTGCTGATTCTCTTGGGCGGCATGGCGGCGTTGATGTTTGCCGCGGACTTTTATTATGCAGAGAAATCCACAGCACTGTTCAGCTATGGTGCTATTATCATACTCGCAGCATTGCTGTATCGTTTCTATACCGAGACGATGCACACAGTGATAAAAACTGACACGGAAAAAGGCGATATGATGATGCTGTTTATCGCATCCATCTTGGTGGTGTTTATAGGGCTGATGTACACGCACTATAATCTCTTTAATCGTTCCGGTCTGCTTATCGCGACCCACGGGCGGTATTACTACGGTTTGGTTTTTCCCTTCACCTATCTTGTTGTACGCAGCTATATGCCGTTACTTGGCTCTAAAAAATGGGCTAAAGTGGCGATTGCATGCATTTTGGCGGTGTATATCTTTGCCGATATTTATATCATGACTTATACCGCAAGCATTTGGCATTAGCGGAAAAAATCCTCAGCGCACGTTAATAAAAGTTAGACACGGTAACTGCCGCTTTTAATCATAGGGTTAATATGATAAAATTGGGTGGTGTTTTTTTGTGAGCACAATTGATAAAGTTTTCCTGAGGATTGAATGAAGAAAGCCAAAATAATTACTATTTTAATCATTATGCTATCTGGCTTGGTTGCATGCCAAAGCCCTGAACCGGACTTGACCCCGAAGGTGCAAAGCCAGGGGGAGATTGTTTGCTTTGATTCGGAAACGATAGCCGGCTGGTCCTGGCACCAGCGTCCGTTGGCGGTTCACTTTGCTGGCCAAGAGGACAAAACTTATTTTGGCACCATCGCGGCAGATGGACGAGTGCAGGTGCGTAGTTATGACCACAATACCGGGGAAACGGTGACCACCACGGTGGCAATCATCGACGCATCCGAAGGTGGGGGCGACGATCATAACTCCCCATCGCTTTTGGTAAGAAGTAGCGACGCACGCGTGATGGTGTTTTGGACGGGTCACTTTGGACAGACTATTTCCTATGCGATTTCCGAAAACCCGGAGGATATTTCCTCTTTTGGCGAGATTAAAACGCTGGAGAATCCGGCGGAGAATTATAGCTATACTCAGCCGGTGGAGCTGACCAAGGAAAATAAAATATACCTGTTTACCCGCAGACAGCAAGACGCTTCCGGTGTGCGAGCATGGGACATCAATGTGTCCACCGATAACGGCGAAACCTTTACGCGGGAAGAAAACCCACTCTGGTATCAGGACGATGTCAATTCGCCTTATGCTGAAATATACTCGAACGGCGTGGATACCATCCATTTTTTGCGTTCGGATTGGATGAAGGATGAATACTCTTTTGTTCGCAAATATCTAACCTACTGCTATTATCGCGACGGTGCTTTTTATAAGGCAAATGGTGAGAAAATCGTAGATTATGAAGATTTGCCGATTACCGACCGTGGCGAGTTGGATATGATTGTGGATTCTAAGCCATGGAGCGATTATGTTTTTTCCAAAGACATCGCGGAGGACGAAAACGGCTATCCGGTCTGCGTCTACACCACCATGGACAAAAAAGAAGTCTGTGAGTATTGGTATGCACGATGGAACGGCGAAGAATGGATGACAACCAAAATCGTGACCGCCGGTAAGGATATTGCCAACATCAAGACCCAGCCCGCATATGACGGCGGGATTGTGCTTAATTATGCAAATGTCAACGAAGTGTATCTCTCACGTGAAATCACGTTGGATTCCAAGCAGTTTGAGATTGAAAAATGGGTGACCAAGGATGATGGACTGACGTGGGAGCTGTATGAAAAAATCACCGAACCCTATGATGATTTGGAGACATTGCAGATTCGTCCGATTGTGCCGCTTAACGCGCATCCCGAGCTGGATGTGCTTTGGGTAGCGGGCCCGAAATATGTCAACTATAATCGGTTTGAAACCTATCTGTTTGGTAGATTTTTAGATATAGAATAGAAGAATATAAATTGGAGTATTAATAAGATGAAGATTACGGTGGTTGGGTTGGGATATGTCGGCATATCCAACGCCCTGCTTTTGGCACAGCACCATTCGGTGACTATGCTGGATATCGATGAGTCGCGCGTACGCATGATTGAGCAAGGCATCTCGCCGATTGTGGATGCGGATGTAACCGATTTTTTGAAGCGCAAAGACTTATCCTTTTCGGCGACCACTGATGCGGTGGCGGCTTACAAGACGGCAGAGACATGCATTATCGCGACACCCACCAACTATTCCCCAGATAAAAACTATTTTGATACCTCGACCATCGAATCGGTGATTGAGGATATTTTACGTATCAACCCAAAGGCGCTGATCGTAATCAAATCCACCGTGCCGGTGGGGTATACCGAGCAGCTTAAAAAACGGTTTAATACTGAAAGCATCATTTTTATGCCCGAGTTTTTGCGTGAAGGCAAAGCCCTCTATGATAACCTCAATCCCTTTCGCATCATCATCGGCGAAAAGTCCAAACGTGCGCAAGACTTAAGCCGCCTGTTTTTGGAAGGCGCGCAGAAAAAGGACGTGGAAGTGCTGTTTACCGGGGCGACCGAAGCCGAGGCGATTAAGCTTTTTTCCAACACCTATTTGGCATTGCGCATCGCCTACTTTAACGAGCTGGATACGTACGCTGAGATTCGCGGGCTGGATGCCAAAGAGATCATCAAAGGGGTCAGCTTGGACCCAAGGATTGGGGATTTTTATAACAATCCTTCGTTTGGCTATGGGGGATATTGCTTGCCTAAGGACACCAAACAACTGATGGCCAATTATGACGATGTGCCAAATAACATCATTCGCGCCATCGTGGATGCCAATCGCACACGCAAGGACCACATCGCAGAGATGATTTTGGGTCAAGCCAAAGGGGTCATCGGCATCTATCGACTGACCATGAAAAAGAATTCGGACAATATTCGCTCTTCGGCCACGCAGGGCATCATGAAGCGCCTGAAAGCCAAAGGGCAGGAGATTATCGTGTTTGAGCCGACCATACAAGAAAACACCTTTTTCGGCTCGGAAGTTTTGCACGATCTAGAGACGTTCAAGCAACGGTCGGATTATATTATTGCGAATCGCTTGACAGATGAGCTACACGATGTCAAAGAAAAAGTCTACACGCGTGACTTGTTTAATGAAAACTAGTCGCATATTTGTGTCAGCGTAAAAGGGAAGGGTATGAGGATAGAGATTGGAATCACTGCGGCCAACTTCGCGGGCAACAAGGGCGCGGCGGCGATGCTGCAGTCGGTGATTAAAAATATTAAAGCTAAAGACGAAGACGTCAGATTTTCGCTTCTTTCGGTATATCCGGAGGAAGACCGTTCTGAGAACCCATACAGCGACTTAAAAATCGTATCCGCAAAGCCGGAGCAGATGCTGTTTATCGCGTTCCCGCTGGCGGTTCTTTTTTATGTTTTTCGTTTTTTTGCGCCGATTAGAAAATTGATTTTAAAAAACAAGACGCTTAAGGGCTTTACGGCATGCGATTTGGTGGTGGATGCGGCGGGCATTTCATTTGTTGATAATCGTGGATTTGTGATGAGCACTTACAACTTTGTCTGTGTAGCTATCCCGCTTTTGCTTGGCAAACCGGTCATCAAAGTCTCCCAAGCCATGGGACCGATAAAGAAATGGTACAATAGGATCTACGCCAATTGGGCGCTGACCAAGCTTGCTCATATCAGTGCGCGAGGAGAATATACCTATGCGCATTTAAAGGATGCTTCGGCAGATAATCTGGTGCTGGCGGCGGATATCGCTTTTTTGATGCCGGATGATACGGTGGCGCAAAGTGC
Organism: Eubacteriales bacterium; assembly: GCA_040883365.1. GTDB lineage: Bacteria > Bacillota > Clostridia > Christensenellales > CALMFG01 > CALMFG01. Next base: position 6,290 of record JBFLKV010000149.1, on the reverse strand, counting down.
GGCACAAGAGATTATGGCGGCGGATGATTTCTATAAGAAGAAATTTATTTCGCTCTCGATTAGTTCGGTGGTCTACGGCTACTGCAAAAAGAGCGGAATCGATTATCTCGGCATCACCCGCGCGTTTATCGAATACTTAAACCAAAAAGGCTATGGGGTGCTATTGGTGGCCAATGCGGCCAGAGAAGGCAAGGCGAAGCTTAAAAACAATGATCTTCCGGTGGGCGAGATGCTTTATGCTTCCTTGGAGGACAAAAGCGGTGTACGCTGGTACAATCGCGCGTTTACACCCGAAGCGATTCGCTTGTTCATTTCGAAATCTCATATTCTGGTGGCCTCGCGTTTTCATGCTATGATTGGAGCTTTAGAAAAAGCGGTGCCGGTTTTGCTGGTGGGATGGAGCCATAAATATCAGGAAGTGCTGGATATGTTCGGGCTGGGTGAACTGGCGGTGGATTACAAAACGCTGAAACTGCCGGATTTAATCGCACGATTTGAGAATGTGGAAAAACAACGCGACGTGATACGTGATCAGATTTTGGCGCATTTGCCCGAGGTTAAAGCCTCGGCAGAAAAGAATTTCTCGCCGATATTCGCCGAGATGGACAAGATACGTGCCGAAAAAGAAAAGTATATCGGCAAGGTCAAATCATCTTACGCCGGGTATATGCTGGATGAAAACATCCGTGGCAATGCGGCCAGCGGCGGTATGGTCACGGGCATGCTATTGCAGCTTCTAAAGACAGGACAGATTGACGGCGCATTGGTGGCAAGGCAGCACGTAGCCAATGGAAAAATCGTGGTCGATAGTTTTATCGCGACCAGTGCGCAGGAGATTTTGGACTGTAGCACCAGTATTTATACAGAATTCAACATCAACTTTAAAGCGCTGGAAGCATTCGACGGCAAGGTGGCCGTGGTGTGCTTACCCTGTCAATTAAAAATCATCCAAGCGCTGGATAAGAACATTCAAGATAAAATTGCTTATAAGCTCTGCTTGTTCTGTGGTGGCGTGGCAAAGCCCAGGCTGATGGCACGGGTTTTAGAGAAAAATCATATTGATATTCATGCAGTTGAGCGCATCTATGCACGCAAAGGGCATTGGCGGGGCAACACGATTGTGGTGATGAAAAATGGGGAAGAAAAACAGCTTTCCTATAATTATAATTGGAGCGTTTATAAAAATGCGTTCTACTATAGTGCACCCAAGTGCTTTCGGTGTCAGGATCATTTTGGGCTTAGTTCGGATATCTCGTTTGGTGATATCTGGCTTGCTGAAATGAAAGATAACCCCATCAAGCATACGGCCATGGTGGCGCGAAATGATCGGGGTGAAAAACTGGTTGGCGCGATGGAAAAGGCCGCGCATATCACCAAGTTCTTGCCCGAACGCATCCAAAAAGGGAATAAGCGTTCATTGGTGTATAAGTTTAAAACAGCCGAAGCACGGCGGAATATCGGCGCAAAATATGGCATGAAAGGGCCGATGGTCGACTTGGAAAAATCCAAGTGGAATCATCGTCTGGCGGCACGGCTAATCATCAAAAACATGCTTCGGTCGCAGGATGAAACCAAAATGGAACGGACATTTAAGAAAAATGCCAAGCTGATGTTTTTGTATATGGGCTTTATCCGCCTGCTCTTGAGCTTTTAGGTTAAAACATGAAAAAAACTAAAGTACTTAAAATCATTGGAAATATCATCACCGTCCTCTGCCTTGGGTTTATCATCTACAGCCTGGCTACGTTTGATATTGATTATTCTATCCTTTTAAACGCCAAGGTTCTGGCTGTGGTTTTGGCTTGTGGCGCGCTGATGTGTATGCCGGTCTTTATCAATGCGGTTTCCTACCGAAAACTATTACAGCTGGTCGGCGGACAAAATATCGCATTTTCGCAAATTCGTGATTTGTATGCCAGTGCGAATATCGCCAAGTATCTGCCGGGTAACGTGATGCATTATGCCAGCCGCAACATTATTGGTTCGCGCTATGGCATCTCCAACAAAAAAGTGTTCACGGCCACCGTGCTGGAAGTGGGGCTCAAGATCATCACAGCGGTTGTGTTGATTATGATTATGGCGTTTGATTACTTAAAGACCGTGATTACGCAAGGATACAACGGCTATTTGGTGTGGGCGATTGCGGCTATCTTTGTGCTGATTATCGGCCTTTTGATTTTTGTCTATTTCAAGTTTAAAGAGGACATCAAACTAAAGCAGTTTGTGTCGAAGGTGATGACCGTATTCCTTTTGGATAGCGTCATCTATCTGATTAATATCCTCTGCTTTGCGCTGATTGCTTCGGTTATCGTGCAGGATTTTTCGCTGATACTAAACAGCTTTCTTATCATCAGCGGCGTGCACCTGACCGCTTGGCTGGTGGGGTATTTAACCCCCGGGGCACCGGGCGGCATCGGCGTAAAAGAAGTGGTGATGGTGCTTTTGATGGGTGGGTTGATGGTGAAAAGTGATGTTTTGCTGGTCACCGTTCTGCTTCGCATCGCCAGCATTTTGGGGGATAGCTTGGCATTCGGAGTAAACAAGCTTATTTTAGGTCGAGCGCAGGAAAACTAATTAAATCATAAACGAAATATGGTATGATATAAGTTGCACGAAAGAACAAAGCGAAAGAGGGAAGCAAAAAACAATGAAATTAATTATACAGATACCCTGCTATAACGAAGAAGAGACACTGCCCATTACCTTTGCCGATTTACCTCAGAAAATCGATGGCGTGGATACCATCGAGTATTTGATTATCGATGACGGAAGTCAGGACAGAACCATAGAAATCGCAAAAGAGATTGGCGTGAATCATATCGTACGCCAAAAGCAGAATGCGGGTCTGGCCAAAGGGTTTATGGCAGGTATCGACGCGTGCCTGCGCTTGGGCGCGGACATCATCGTGAATACGGACGGGGACAACCAATACTGTGGACATGATATCCCCAAGTTGATTCAACCGATTTTGAGAGGCGAAGCCGATTTTGTTGTGGGGGATAGAGAAACTGATAAAATCGAACACTTTTCATCGCTGAAGAAAAAGCTGCAAAAGCTGGGTAGCGGTGTGGTACGCAGGGCATCCGAGGCCAACGTCACCGACACGACCAGCGGCTTTCGCGCCTATTCGCGCGAGGCGGCTATGCGGCTGAATGTCATTAGTGATTATTCCTATACGCTAGAGACGATTATTCTGGCGGGAAGACAAAAGATAGCGGTGGCCAATGTGCCCATCCGTACCAATGAGAAATTGCGCGAGTCCCGTCTTTTTAAGAGTATGGGTAGCTATATCAAAAAATCCGGCGCGACCATTGTGCGCACTTATGCACAGGTGAAACCCTTAAAGATTTTTGGCGGTTTGAGCGCGGTGATGCTGCTGGCGGGATTGGTGGTTTTAATTCGATATTTGTTCTTTTACTTTTCCGGCGATGGGAGCGGGCATGTGCAATCGGTACTGCTCGGCGTTATGCTGTTGGTCATCGGTTTTCAGGTGGGCGTTTTTGGGCTTTTGGCCGATGCGGTGGCCGCCAACCGAAAGATCAACGAGGAACTTCTTTATCGGGTTAAAAAAATGGAATACGATAAGAATGATGATGCTTAAAAAACAAGCGTTTTTAAAGCAGGATGTTTTTTATAAACGCCTGCTTTTTTTATATGTATGAAAGTTTTTTGGAAGATAAGATTGACAATACGTGTTAGATAGTGCTAACTTAATCTGAGTATAGAGAAGTTCAGAATACGGAGAGAAACATGTTGGAAAAACAAAACACGAAACAAATCGGCAAGAAAATTCTGATTGCTGTTTTCTTTTTAATCATCATCGCATGGGTCAATATCCGAATCAATGTCGATGTGGAGTCATCTGCCGTTATGGAAACGGCACGGGGGTTTACGCTGATTCTTTGGTCGGTGCTTTTGGAGGCCTTGCCGTTTGTAATGCTGGGCACCGTCATCTCATCGCTGATACAAGAGTTTGTCACCGAAGAGATGATTCTAAAAGTGCTACCCAAGAGCAATGTGCTGCGGTTGATATTTTCCGCCATGCTTGGGTTGGTATTTCCGGTGTGCGAATGTGCCATTATCCCGATCACGCGCGGGCTGATGAAAAAAGGCATGCCCACCGGGCCGGCGATTGCTTTTATGATTGCAACGCCTATCATCAATCCCATTGTGCTTTTGTCCACATATAACGCTTTCCCGACCATGCCGCAAATGGTGCTGTATCGTGGGGTGATTGGCTTTGTAGGTGCGATTCTGATTGGTGCGCTGGTGAACAGCGCCAGCCGCGAGAAAACCCTCAAAGAGGGAGTGGATATCAGTTGCGCTTGTGGGCACGACGGACACCACCACGCATGTGAGCACGGCGATTCGGACGTGCACGAGAAAAAGAGTGCGCTTAAAACATTCGTGTCCGTGCTGTCTCATACCAGCAGCGAGCTTAAGAGCGTGGGGATGTACTTGATATTTGGCGCAATCATCTCGGCGGCGGTACAGATTTTGGTGCCGACCGACGTTTTGACCAGCATTGGCAGCGGCCGAGTCGTTTCGATTCTGGTGATGATGGCGCTGGCCTTTGTGCTCTCGATCTGCTCGGAGGCGGATGCGTTTATCGGCAGTACATTTATGTTCCAGTTTTCCAGTGCTTCGGTTCTGGCGTTCTTGGTCATCGGACCGATGGTTGATATCAAAAACACCATCATGATGCTGGGCGCATTTAAGAAGAAATTCGTCTTACGTTTAATCATAACAATCTTCGTGGTCTGCTTACTGCTTGTGTTGGCGGCCAGCTATCTGATGGGAGGCAATTATGCGTAAATGCGGAGAAGAACTGGTTTGGTATGTCGTGCTGATTGTTCTATCCATCATCGTGGGCGGGCTTTTAATCAGCGGAGAGATTTTGCTCTATTTGGCGCCCCGAATGCTGCCGATGGTCTGGTTTGGTCTGGTTGTTTTGGTGATTTTAACGATTTATCAGTTTATACGGCTGGGTCAATGCTTTGGCGAATCCGGCAAGGGCCACGCGATACACTTAAAAGGATTGGTGTTCCTAATCCCTATCGTGCTGATGCTAACAGCGATGCCAAACGAGGATACTGTCAATGCGTTGCCTAATCGTAATGTTCAGATGGGAACGCTGGTCGCACAGAGTAGCTCGGCGACCGTTGAGGACACAGCCACCAAAGAGACAAAAAAAGACACCTTAGCTAACGCACAAAGTGAACCAGCGCAAGAAACGGATGCGCAAGAGACAGAAGCTGAGGCCGAGAAGAATGTGAAAATCGCCACGGGTGATATGGGTGTTCAGAGCGATGGACCGATTGATCCGGCGGATGCGATACCTTGTGTCTATAATGAAGGGAAGGTGCCTTTCGGTGAAGGCGGGGATTTGTTTAATGAATATATATATAATACTACCGAAGAGTTGGTTGGACAAACCATCACAGTGTATGGCTTTGTTTATACCGAAGAAACTTTCCCCGAAGATGTCATTTTAATCTCGCGGTTATGTTTTTGGTGTTGCGCTGCCGATTCGTATGTTATCGGCTTTTATGTCAAAGTGGAGGACGCGGATGCGTACAGTGCAGATGATTGGATTTGCGTGACTGGCGTGGTGGAGAGCATCACCATGGACTTTTATGGCGATGACTTTGACTTCCCACTTCTGACCGATGGCACTATTACCTACTGTGATATTCCCAATACCGAAGAAGCATATATCTATCCGTAGCTAGGCCGCGATATCATTCGCCGTTGCGAGCGATTGATACGCCGAGCAATTAAATAAGCTTTTAAACCGTAAGCCTTATGCGTTTGCGATTTTTTAGTACTATCTTCTAAAGCAGTTCGTAGCCGTCTTGTGTGATGAGCTTTTTAAGCTCGTCCAAATATTCGCGCGCGGTGGTTGTGAGCGATGATTTTTCGTGGGCAATCCAGCCGATCAACATGGTCTCGTCTGTTTCCAGCGGTACGGATATAATCTGATTGCCATTTAAATCACTGTTTAGGATACCCGAGCAGATGGTATACCCATTCAGCCCAATCAGCAGATTGAAAAGCGTGGCTCGGTCACTGACGTGAATGATCTTTTTTCGGGTGAGCGTGCTAAGGGGCTCTTCCGAGAAATAGAACGAATTATACGTGCCCTGCTCAAACGCAAGAAAAGGATATGGCCCAAGCATATCGGGTGAAATGGAAGATTGGCCAGCCAGGGGATGCTCTTGGCTGATAAAGACATGCGCGGTGGCCTCGAACAAAGGCGAGAAAACCAAATGATTTTCATGGAGGATTTT
>JBFLKV010000148.1:0-2784 GCA_040883365.1 Eubacteriales bacterium | reverse complement strand
CTACCTTTTATTCAGGAATGAGTATTCGTCTAACTTCTTATTTGAGCTGTGGAAACGGGTACGAAAATACGGCGCATGCTGTACTGGCATTACGCAAAACGTCTCCGACCTTCTGACCAGTAACAACGCCAAGACCATGCTGGCAAACTCCGAGTTTTTGATCCTGATGAATCAGGCGGCGACCGACCGGATGGAACTGGCGAAGCTCCTCTCGATAAGTGAGGCGCAACTCAGCCACGTAACCGACAACGACAACCAGGGTCAGGGCCTCTTAAAATTCGGCGGGGCGATTGTGCCATTTGAGAACCCATTTCCAAGGAATACGCTGCTGTTCAAACTTATGAATACAACGATTGGTGGGTAAAAATAATGACAAAGGATAAGAAAGGCCCCATTCAAAAACTAAAGATTATTCAGCAGGTGCCGCAGTACGTCAAGCAAAAACAGCAAGAACCCAATGAAAAAAACTATGCCTCCGATAAAGTCGAGAGCGGCCTTGAGAAATCCACCCAAAAGAGCGCCGAGATTGGGCATAAGGCCTTGCTTAAGACCAAAGAAGCCATCAAGTATCAAATCAAAAGGCAAGCCGACAATAAAGCAAACAGCCAAAGTGAACCCACTCAAGCGGATATCAAGACCAAAGAATCTTCGGTCAAGCGCGATCCCAAGACTAAAAGCAGGGCGAGCATTATGACGAAGCCGCAAACGGTTCGACAAGCCGAGCGGAAAGTGTATGCATCTCAAAAGAAAGCGCAAGCCGCTGCTAAGAAAACCAAGCAAGCGGTGCAAAACGCAAAGAAGGCGTCAGCCACCGCAAAGAAAGCCGCACAGAAGAGTGCCAAGACCGTAAAGAAAATCGTGAAGTCAGTCATCACTGCGGCCAGAGCCGCCGCATCGGCTTTAAAATCTCTTGTCGTTGCCATCGTTACAGGCGGCTGGATGGTCATCGTCATCATTTTGGTCATCACGCTGGTGGTCGTGCTGGCGGCCTCGCCCTGGGGTATCTTCTTTGAGGACACGGACAAGTCCACACCGACGGTGCCAAAGTTAGTCGAGAACCTAAACAGTGACTTTGAAAACCGCATCCACTCTATCATCGCTGACGCCGGTGAGGTGGATGAGATCCTGATGGACAATGAGTCGGACAGCTTTCAGTACAGGCCGTACAACTGGCCGGATGTGCTGGGTGTGTTTTCGGTCAAGCTTACGGCTAACCCCGATCAGGATGCCTATCTGGATGTGCTGGTGATGGACCAAAGACGCATCAAAGAGCTAGAATCTGTGTTCTGGAATATGAACGTCATCACCTACGAGATTATTGAAACTGAGGTGGAGCCGGAACCGACGCCTGATAATGTTGAAAATCCCGAGCCAGAACCTACACCGCAAATCGTTCGGACGCTGACCATTCATATCGAAAGCTTAACCTACTTGGAAGCCGCTGAACTGTATGGCTTTACTGATCATCAGGATGCGCTTTTGGATGAACTCATGTCGGCCGAGTATTATGCCATGTTCATGGAACTTTGCGGGATGGAAACATATATCGGCTTAACACCGGAGCAATTGGAGAACCTGATTAATGACTTACCTGTCGGAACGCTTGGCAGTGAAATCGTCAAATACGCCGCATCGAGATTGGGCGATCCATACTCACAGGCCCTTCGCGGGCAGGGTAGTTATGTGGACTGCTCTTATCTTTCCAGGTGGTGTTACCAGCAGGCGGGCGTCTCCAGCTTTACCGCACCCACCGCCGCGGCGCAGGCTGAGTACTGCGTAAACAACGGACTCACCGTTGCTAAGTCTGCCTTACAGCCCGGCGATCTTATCTTTTGGTCTTTCAACATCAACGGACGGTTTATGAACATCGGCCATGTGGGCGTCTATGCGGGAAATGGCATGGTCATCGATGCCTCGTACTCCAAAGGCATGGTGGTCTATCGGCCGATATTTGCATCCTCTAATCAGGTCTGCTACGGCCGGCCGCATGTAAAGTGAGGTGATAAGATGACGCGAAAACAGATAATCATCCTGCTGGTCATTCTCCTTGTCTCCGCCTTCGAGCTTGTCTTTCTCCTACATTCCGTTTTAAAGAAAGCCCCCATTGACCCCACCGTTGTTATGAACACAAACAGAAAAGAGCCCTTATCTTCCCCTGAAGTAAACCCTGCTAAATCAATAGAAGCAGAAACACCCGCACGTCCTCCTATAACTTCACCCAGCGAAGACCGTGAAGACGAATCCGTTTATGCCACCATCACTATCCAAACCGACAAAAAAACCAAAACGTTTGATATTTATCAGGATATCAAGGAAGCAACCCTTGACCAGCATATCGGACACTTACCTTCCTCAGTAGCGCCGGGCGAAGACGGTTTATGCGTCCTCATGGGGCATCGGGACAGGGAGCTGAAGATATTACAATATACAAAGGTTGGTGATGTATTCACGATCCAGAAAAACAGCTCTCACTACCGCTATAAGGTGACGCGTATTGAGATACAGGATAATGATGAGTCCCTTTCCTTCCCCGTTGCCAACGGCAGGTGTTTGGCCATTGTCACCTGCTACCCGTTTGATTTCTTGGGTTCAGCGCCACAGAGAATTATTATTTACGCCGAATTACTCTATTAAGTCACATTTCATAGTTTGTTCGCTTTACACACACATTCGTTTGTATATAATGGATATATACGAACATTAATTCCCTTTCGATAAAAGCGATAAGCCGGCCCACCCCCTGCTGGTTTCTCGCTTTTATCATCTCTTTTTTTGGATGGTTAT
>JBFLKV010000147.1:0-3689 GCA_040883365.1 Eubacteriales bacterium | reverse complement strand
CCGGCGAGGGTGGCGCGCTTTATACGGATAATTTGGAACTGTTTAGAATTATTGAATCCCTGAAAGATTGGGGGCGCGATTGCCATTGTAAAACCGGCGAGGACAACCTGTGCGGACAGCGCTTTACCGGCCAATACGGGGAATTGCCGTATGGCTATGACCATAAATATGTTTTTTCGCAATTCGGATATAACTTAAAAGCCACCGAGATGCAGGCGGCGATTGGCATTGAGCAATTAAAGAAATTACCAGGCTTTGTGGAAAAGCGCAGAGAAAACTGGAATACAATTTATGAGGGATTAAAACCGCTGGCGCATGCATTGCTGCTGCCCGAGATTTTGCCGGACGCAAAACACTCTCCTTTTGGTCTTGTTCTTTCGGTCAAGCCGGAGGCGGGGTTTGATAGGAACGGCATCACGGCGCACCTTGAAAGCAAGAATATTCAGACACGAACGCTATTTGCCGGCAACATCATCAAACACCCTTGCTTTGATGAGATGCGAAAAGAAAAACGCGGTTACCGCGAGGTGGGGGATATGACCGCGACCGATGCGATTATGTTCAATACGTTCTGGATTGGCGTATACCCCGGCCTTTCGAAAGCGCAAATTGACTATATGATTAAAACGATTACGGAGTATGTGACAGCGAATGAGTAAAAAACATCTTGGTTTAATTTTCGATCTGGACGGCACCTTGGCGGATTCTGAAGGCGGCATTTTGCGGAGCATGCAACATGCGATAAAAGAGCTTGATTTGCCGAAACGCACCAACGAAGAACTTCGCGTCCATGTGGGCGCACCCTTGCGAGAGATATTCAAGCTGGAGTTTGGCCTTTCAACAGAAAAGGCGACCGAAGCGGTAAAGGTATATAGAGCCTATTATGTCCCGAACGAAGCGGAAAGACATCCACCGTTTGATGGCATCGTTGGCCTTTTGCATGACTTAAAAAAAGCAGGCAAGCGATTGGGCATTGCCACCAGCAAACCAACGCAGATGGCCGAAAAGATTTTAAAAGCGTTTGGGGTTTATGACCTCTTCGATGTGGTTCATGGCAGTAATATGGATGATACACGCGCCAAGAAGGTAGATATTCTTAAAGCTGCGATGGAAGACATGACCGAGAAGGCTGGCCTAGATAAAGCCGATATGTTGATGATTGGTGATAAGCATTTTGATGTGGAGGCGGCACATGCACTGGACGTGGATGTGATGGGCGTTTTGTATGGCTGTGGCACAAAAGTCGAGATGGACGCCTGCCACCCAACCTACACGGCAAAAACTGTGGAAGATTTACGGATGTTTTTATTGCAAGAATACTAAAAAGCTAAAGAGGAATGAGTATGAAAAAGATTTCGGTGGTCACGGCCTGTTATAACGAACATGAGAATGTGGCGGCACTGGTGGAAGCGGTGGATGCCGTATTCGAGAAATTGCCTGACTATACCCACGAACATATTTTTATTGATAACGATTCCGAAGATAATACCGTGGCGATACTCAAAGACATTTGCAAAACCAAACCTCACGTAAAAGTCATCGTCAATTCCAGAAACTTTGGTCATATTCGCTCACCTTTCTATGGGCTGGTTCAGGCCGAAGGGGATGCGGTGCTCTCGTTGGTCGCGGATTTTCAAGACCCGCCCGAGTTGATTCCGGAATTTATCAAAAAGTGGGAGCAAGGCAACCCCATCGTGGTGGGGATCAAAAAAAGCAGCCGCGAAAAAAAAGGTATGTTTGCGATTCGCAAATTCTATTATCGGCTGGTGCGTGCACTGTCCGAGGTGGATTTGCTGGACGGCTTCACCGGGTTTGGGCTGTATGACCAAAAGATTATCAAGATTCTAAGAGAGGTGGATGACCCCTACCCTTATTTTCGGGGTCTGATCTGCGAGATAGGGTTCAACCGTGCAGAGGTTTCCTACGAACAGCCCGTGCGAAAAGCGGGGAAAACAAAAAACAATTTCTTCTCACTGTTTGATATGGCCATGACCGGATTTACGTCCACATCCAAAGTGCCGATGCGTATTGCCACCCTCAGTGGCTTTATGATGTCGCTTTTGAGTTTGGTGATCATGGTGGTGTATATCGTACTAAAATTGATGCATTGGAAGAATTTCACGGCGGGCACAGCCCCCATTTTGATTGGTGTATTTTTCTTCGCGTCGGTACAGCTTTTCTTTATCGGCGTTTTGGGAGAGTATATCGCATCCATCAACACGCGCGTCATCGCAAGGCCGCTTGTGTTTGAAAAAGAAAGAATTAACTTTGACGAAGGAAAAGATCAATGAGCATGAGAACAGCCGATTATATTGCCAAGTTTTTAGCAGAAAAAGGCGTTAAGCATGTTTTCACCGTCACCGGCGGCGGGGCGATGCACTTAAACAACGCATTTGGCAAGAATAAGGACCTAACTTGTATCTATTTCCATCACGAACAGGCTTGCGCTATAGCGGCCGAAGGATACGCGAGACTCACCGGAAAGCCGGTTGCCGTCTGCGTCACGTCCGGCCCGGGGGGCACCAATGCACTGACCGGTGTACTGGGTGCATATTTGGATTCGATCCCCGTATTCGTTGTTTCGGGACAAGTGAAATATAGCACAACCGTCAAAGCGACAGGGCTGCCGCTTCGTCAGTTTGGCGATCAGGAGTATCCGATCGTCAAGTCAGCCAAGCGCATGACCAAATATGCCAAGATGATTACCGATGCCGCGGATATCAAGAAGATGATGCAAAAAGCGTGGCGCAAGATGTTGCAGGGTCGAAAAGGGCCGGTGTGGCTGGATGTGCCGCTGAATATACAAGGCGAAAAAATCGATGTGGATAAGCTGGTCGGCGAAGAAAAGTGGCCGAAAGTGTATCCTGCACAGGACGCCGATATCGACGCGTTGGTTGAAAAATTAAGAACTGCCGAGCGCCCGATTATTCTGGCGGGGACAGGCATCCGCTTGGCGGGTGCACATGCCGAGTTTTTAAAACTGGTGGCGCATTTGGGCATTCCTGTGACAACGGCTTGGAACGCGCATGACGTGATACCGGACACGCATCCTCTGTATGCCGGACGCCCGGGTACGATTGGGGACAGAGCAGGAAACTTTGCATTATACAAATCAGACCTGATGTTGGTTTTGGGATGCCGAATGAATATTCGTCAGATTAGCTATAATTACGAGGCATTTGCACCGAATACTTATAAGGCGGTTGTGGATATCGACGCGACCGAACTTAAAAAACCCAGTGTGAAGATTGATTTACCCATCCATGCGGATCTTTCCAGCGTGATGGATAAACTGCTGACGCGTGAGATGATGCCGCGTCGGGATATTAGCGATTGGATCAGTTGGTGCCAGCAAACACGCGCCCGCTATCCGATTCCGACCAAAGCACAGATTGAAGATGAAAACGGCGTGAATGTTTATCACTTTATGGGCACGCTCTATGACCGTTTGCCCGATGATGCGAATGTCATTGCGTCCAACGGTTCGGCTTGTGTCTGCGGTTTCCAGGCCGCAAAAATCAAAGAAAAAACACGATTGTTTACCAACTCGGGTTGTGCGTCCATGGGCTACGGGTTGCCGGCGGCCATTGGCGCGGCACTCAGCGCACACGAGGGCCCGGTGATTTGTCTGGAAGGTGATGGCAGTCTTCAGATGAACATTCAGGAGTTGCAGACGGTCAAGCATTATG
>JBFLKV010000146.1:0-3226 GCA_040883365.1 Eubacteriales bacterium | reverse complement strand
GCAAATGTCACTTTTTTCAGCGTTTCAAATTCATCGATTAGCGGCTTGATTCTCACATCAATATAGCTTTTCTTATCCGTCACGCCCTTCATAATGCCGCTGACGTTGCCCTCATGCTGACGGTAGCGCACCAGCGGTTCACGCAAATACTGTATCTGACCCTTGCTGGCCGCATATAGTGTGATGTGGTGATCCCCTATCATTTCAGCCGTAAACGGGATGCTGGCCTTGGCGATATTTGCGCGCACCAACATGGTACATCCGTTCACAAAATTGCGGAATAGAATTTTTGGGGCAAGACCTTTTCCGCTTAAGTGTTTAAGCCGTTTTCGGATATCACGAAGACTGTCGTGCGTCTTAACGCCATCCCCGTTGATAATGCAAAGATCCGAGTAAATCAGCGTCGCATTCGGTTCAAACAAATCGATCAATCGCGATATTTTTTCTTTTTCCCAAATATCGTCCTGATCGCAATAGGCAAAGATGTCGCCTTCGCCAAGCTCAGTCAAACGCTCAAACGTCTTACAAGAACCAAGATTTGATTTGTTTTGTATCACTTCAAAATCAAAAGCAGTAATGGTCTCGCTGACCATCTTTTTAATCGCTTTAAAATCAACGTCGGGCGATGCATCATCCAAAACCAACAACGATAGATTCTCATAGCTTTGTTCATTCAACGAAACCAGCTGCTCTTTTAGCCATGACATTTCGGGGTTATATGTGGCCATCAGCAGGGTCACTTTGGGTTTATTTTTGTCCATCCTAATATGCGTTCTCTTTTCCATGGAAAAATGTTTTGATGATAATTTTAATATCCAATCCAAGTGTCCAGTTTTCAATATAATAAATATCGCATTTAATGCGCTCTTCAATCGAAGTATCTCCGCGCCAACCATTCACCTGTGCCCATCCGGTCATGCCTGGCTTAACATGGTGCTTGATCATATACTTGGGGATTTCATACATAAATTGTTCCACAAAGGCGGGTTGCTCGGGGCGCGGCCCCACCAGACTCATGTCCCCTTTTAGTACATTATATAATTGCAAAAGCTCGTCTATATTGTGCTTGCGCATAAACTCGCCGAACTTGGTTTTACGGTCGTCATTTTCGGTTGTCCAACCGGGTTTATCTTCCGGGACATATTTCATCGAGCGAAATTTATACATATTAAACACACGACGATTATACCCCACGCGCTTTTGTTTGTAGATAACCGGGCCCGGCGAGGTGACCTTCACGAGGATGGCCACAACCAACAAAACAGGACTGATAAGAAGCAATCCAAAAAACGCGGCGACAAAGTCAAACAAACGCTTGGTCATCTTGTTGCCCCAGCTGTCCAGCGGAACATATCGGGTATGCAAAAGCGGCAGACCATCGATATCGTCCATCTTGGGCTTGGCCGGCAACAGTTTGTAGTAATCCGGAATAATTTGGGATTTAACGCCATAAAGCTCGGATACATTAATCACTTGATTGATAACATCAACCGCGCTATTGGGCAGCGCGATGACGATAAGGTCAATGAGATTATCCTTTAAGTATTTTTCCATATCGTCCAGCGTAAAAACGTCGGCACCATAGGCACCTACATCCTTTTTTTCGGGCTCATCATCAAAAAACGCGGATATTTCGAACCCAAACTCGGGATGGGTCGCCAGCCTCTGGGCATATTCCTTGCCCATGCGTCCTGCACCAACAATCGCGACATGCCTTAAGTTGCTCTCCCGAATACGCAGATTGTTCAGTATCTTTTTTTCTATAAAATGCGCCAATACCGTTGCGCAATAGACACCCACATAAAAAACGCCAAGCAAAAGGCGAGAGTAATTATCTAGCTTAGCTAAAAACAGATAGACAAACACAAACCCAATCGATACCAGCGTCACCAGCATAATGTTTCTCATCTGCAGCGCAAATTTTTTGGTGCGCAACCTGTCGTACAGACCCACCACTTTATAGCCGATGATATGGACGGGCACAACGAACAGCAAAATGGCAGCATATTGCGCCAAAGTTAAACTGATTTGCCCCGCGCCCAGCAACGTCGTATGAAACCGCAAAAAATAGGCGATAACAAACGAAGCGATAATAATCACAACATCCAAAATCATGCGTAATCCATTGATGAGATAATAATATTTTTTCAGCATAGCGATATCCCTTGCGTTCCTCTCGTTTTCACTGATATGTTTCAGCCTCAATCATTATAGCAAAAATTTTAAACTTATTCACCCCTAAGGCAAAATTAACCCTCCCGTTCTATCTTTAAAACCGTCACTCATTCTTTACTTTATATGTCGGTTTTGATATGATATCTAGGTTGGAAATAAACGCAAGTGACTAGCGAATAGGAAAGCGTATTGATGAAATTGCAGGTGGTGTGTCAGCACTATTATCCCGAGAGTTTTCCGCTGACCCGTATGTGTCCGCTTTTGGCCGAAAACGGCGATAAAGTGCGCGTACTGACGGGTCTGCCGAATTATCCCGAAGGGAAAATATACAAAGGATACCGGGGCTTTAAAAACCGCCGTCAGCACTTGGAAGGCGTTAGCATTGTTCGTGCCGGCTTGATACCCCGAGGTCAGAGCAATTTTGGCCTTCTTCTCAACTATGTTTCTTTTGCGTTTCTCGCCACCATTCGGGCATTTTTTTTAAGTAAAGACTTTGATGCCGTTTTGGTCATCCAAAGTTCTCCGGTCTCTATGGCCCTGCCCGGTATGCTGTTAAAGCGTCTGACTAAAAAACCGCTGTATATCTACACCTTCGATCTGTGGCCGGAAAGTTTGGTCGCCGGCGGTGTTCAGCCGGGTTCGCGTGTCTATAGACTGATTAAAAAGTTCTCAAAATGGGTCTATGCATCGGCGGATAAAATCTTTGTTTCCTCCGATGGCTTCCGCGATTATTTTAGGGATATTCACGGGCTTAGTGATCATGTGCACTATCTACCCTTCTACGAAGCGGATATGACATTACCCAAAGCCAAGAAACCAACTGGAAAAACGCACTTGGTGTTTGCCGGGAACATCGGACATTTGCAGTCCGTGGCCACTTTGGTCAAAGCGGCCAAGCGTCTGGAAGATACCGATGTCTTTATATCGGTGGTGGGCGATGGCTCGGAAAAACTGGCATGCGAAAAATTGGCGGAAGAATTGAACGTGAAAAACCTTGTGTTCTCGGGCAAAAAGCCCTTTTCCGAGATGCCTGCACTCTATGCATCAGCCG
>JBFLKV010000145.1:0-7355 GCA_040883365.1 Eubacteriales bacterium | reverse complement strand
CAAAACCAACGCCGACGCCTGTAGCGACGCCGACGCCGGAACCCACGCCAACGATTGTGGCGATGGCATCGGACAGCCCGAGCGCAGCACCGCAAGCGAACTGGTCACGCATCAGTGGCTTTTTGGGAACATCAGCGGTGATGACGATTGTCCTGCTGATCATCATTTTGGTCTTGATAATTGTTGTGGTTGTTTTGCTCGTCGTCATTTTGAAAAACAAAAACATTAAAGGCAAGGAATAGCTAAAAAAACTAATAAGAAATGAAAAGGGTATGTGTACACATGCTCTTTTTTTACTCATTAAATTAGCGCAAGCTAACCTTGAATAATTATTCGTAGTATGGTATAGTGATTGGCAATTAAGGCGCATTTTTCGCGGTTGAGGCAAAGATATGATTGGTATTTTTTTTAACGCATTGGTGGTGGGGTATAGCGGCGCGGTGATGCCCGGGGCTCTATTGACCTATGTGATCAATCAAAGCCTGAAAAAAGGGATTAAGGTGGGCGTTTTGACCATCATCGGTCATGCGCTTTTGGAAACCGTTTTGATTGTACTCATCTTTTTGGGTCTATCCAGTGTTTTGGAATCCAACCTGATGAGCATTATCATATCCTTTGCGGGCGGCGCACTGATGATCTTTTTTGGCGTCAGCGGTGTTTTGGAAGTGGTCAGAGGCAAGTTTAAGGTAGAAGTGGACGACCAAGCCAAAGCGGATAGTGACGGTAAATTGATTGTAGCGGGCGGGCTGGTCTCGCTGGCTAACCCTTATTTCATCATTTGGTGGGCCACCATTGGGCTGGCACTGCTCTTTAAGGCTCATGCAGCGTTTGGGTATATTGGTGTGGTGGTGTTTGCGCTTGGGCACTTTATGGCTGACTTTAGCTGGTATGTGTTGATATCGGGCGCGGTGCACAAGACGAAAGGGTTTTTAAACTTAAAAGCCTATCGTGCTTTGGCCTTTGTCTTAAGCTTGGCGTTGGTGGGATTCGGTATTTATTATATGTTTTCCGGAATGAAGTTTACCGGAATCATCTGAATATATGACTATAATTTTTGAGGTATAAATATATGATTTTATCACAGGAGAAGGCACTGGCGCTGGCCGAGAAATACGGCACGCCGCTGTATGTATACGACGAGAGCATATTGCGTGCGCGCTGCCGTGAGCTGGCAGGGTTATTGCCGAGCAGGAATTTTAAGGTGAATTATTCGGCCAAGGCCAACACCAACTTGGAGATTTTAAAGATCGTTCGCGAAGAAGGGCTGTTGGTGGACGCGATGTCACCGGGCGAGATTTATATTGAAGAGATGGCGGGCTATGAGCCCGAAGAGATTTTTTACATTGGAAACAATGTGTCGGTGGAAGAGATGAAATACGCGGTGGACCGCGGCATTTTGACCAGCGTGGATTCGCTTTCGCAGCTGGAACTTTTCGGACAGAATTTCCCCGGACAACGGGTGGCGATTCGTTTTAACTCGGGCGTTGGGGCAGGACACCACGAAAAAGTGGTCACCGGCGGCAAGAAGACTAAGTTTGCGGTGCAAAAGGATTTTATCCCCGAAGTTAAGGCTTTACTGGATAAATACAACTTAAAATTGGCGGGAATCAATCAGCATATCGGGTCTTTTTTCTTAAGACCGGATGAGTATGTGGACGGCGCAAAGGCATTGCTGGAGATTGTTAAGCAATTTCCGGGGCTTGATTTCGTGGACTTTGGGGGTGGTTTTGGCATTCCGTATGAGGAAATGCATCGGTTGAATTTAAAGTCGTTGTCAGATTTGTTTGAAGAGATACTGGATGGTTTTCTGGCTGAGTATGATAATCAAGATATCATGTTCAAGATAGAACCCGGACGGTATATCGTGGCCGAATGCAGTGCGCTTTTGGGCCGCGTACATAGCGTTAAAGACAACTATGGCAGGCACTATATCGGTACAGACATTGGGTTTAATGTGAACATGCGTCCGGTGATGTATGATTCATATCATCGTATTGATGTGGCTAAAAAGAACGACACGGACGAAACCGAGATTGTTTATGTCTGTGGGAATATCTGCGAGTCCGGCGATCTTTTGGCCAAAGAGCGTACCATGAAAAAGGCCGAGGTGGGGGATGTTGTGGTGATGAAAGACACGGGGGCGTATTGCTTTTCGATGGCTTCTAATTATAACTGTCGTTTACGACCCGCCGAAGTTTTGATTGATGCCAACGGCAATGATCGGCTGATTCGCAAACGCGAAACGCTGGAAGATTTGACGCGTCATTTCGTATAGGAAACGATAGAATGCAAAAGCAAAGACGAGGGTTTTTGGCCGCGGAAGGACAGAGATTGCGGTAAAAGCCCTTTGTTGATATAATATATATGGCGGTAAGGCGATATTGAGAGGCTCAAATCGTACTTAAAAAACCGTTGAAACATCAATTTAATTTTGTCGGGTATCTGTAAATTTCAGAACTTGAACGGAGGTATTATGAGATCGAAACATTTTAAAATGACCGGCACGGCAATGCTTTTGGCATTGATTCTGATCGCCGGTTTTGTGATTGGGTATATTCGCCTAGGCACGGTAGAGATGACCTGGATTGCGGTTCCGGTGGTGATCGGGACATTGGCGTTGGGTCTGCGCTCGGGCGTTATCTTGGCGTTTGCGTTTGCGGTTACATCACTGGTGCAGATTTGGATTCCGGGCTCTTGGCTGGGGTTGCAACTGATCAACATCAGTGTGTTAAAAACAGTGATGATTGTTTTTGTTCCGCGGCTTTTAATTCCGTTTGTCACTTATGGGGTATATAAGCTCTTAACGAGCAAGTATGATATATATATTCAATTGGGATTGTTTTTGCTGTTTGGTGCGATTGCACTTTCGGATGTCAATTCGCGTTGGTTCTACCTGATTCCGGCGGTTTTGATTGCGTCGGGCGTTGCGTTCTTTAGAAAAGACAAAAGCAGACGCATTAATTACGCGATAGCGTGCATGTTTGGTTCGATGACCAACACGCTTTTTTTCCTTGGCGGTGTCTATGTACTGTTTTTGGGTGAACCGGCGTTTAAAACGGTGGCCGAACAGATGGGAACGTCACTATCGGCGATTGGCGCATTTCTAACCGGGGTTGCACTTTCCAACGGCATCCCAGAAGCGATTTTGGCTTTTGTACTGGGAGGCGCAATTTTGCTGGTGCTGGATACGATGGGCTATGTTGCTGTATCCGAAAATAAAATAAAAAATGAGGAACAAGAGTAGAATGGTATTTGTACTGGATGTGGGGAACACCAACATCAAATGCGGGCTTTTTAAGGACGATAAGCTTTTAAGTTCTTGGCGGATGACCACTACGCTGGAGCAAACCAGCGATGAGTATGGGATTACGCTGATTAACTTTTTTAATCATTTGGGGCACAGCCTTGATGAGATTCAAGGCATTATTATCAGCTCGGTTATTCCATCGGTCAACTACACGTTGACGCATATGTGCCATATCTACTTTAATATTGATCCGATGTTGGTTTCGCCGGGCATCAAGACCGGGATTCATATCAAGTACGACAACCCGAAGGAACTGGGGGCCGACCGGATTGTGAATGCAGTGGCGGCCTATGAGCGCTACGGCGGACCGGTGATTGTCGTGGATTTTGGTACGGCCACGACGTTTGGCGTCATCAATGAAAAAGGTGATTTTTTGGGCGGGGCGATTTGTCCCGGACTAAAGATATCGGCAGAAGCACTGACACTGAATGCGGCCAAGCTGCCGCGCGTGGAATTGACCCTGCCGGACAGCGTGATTGGGAAAAGTACGGTGTCGGGTATGCAAGCGGGTCTGATATATGGGTTCATTGGTCAGGTGGAGCATATTATCCGACGGATGAAAAGAGAATTGGGCGCGGATACCAAGGTGATTGCCACCGGCGGTATGAGCTATATGATTGATGGAGAATCACAACATTTTGATGAGATAGACCGTTTGTTGACACTGACGGGACTGAATATTTTGTATCATAAAAACAAGGGTGAAAAACGTGAGAAAAGTTAAAATTGCACTGCTTGGCATAGGCAACGTGGGCGGCGGCGTATACCGCATACTAAATGAGGACAAAGCGAGCATTTTGCACCGTGAAAATGTTGAGTGCGAGATTAAATATGTTTTGGTGCGCGACGTCAATAAGCCGCGTGATTTGGATTTGCCAAAGAACCTGTTGATTGATGATTTTGATCTGATATTGAATGATGATGAGATTGAGATTGTCGCCGAGTTTATGGGCGGAATTGAGCCTGCAAAGGAATATTTACTCAAAAGCATGCAAAAAGGGAAAAGTGTGGTGACCGCCAACAAAGAGGTGATTGCCAAGCATTGGCCTGTTTTGAACGACACGGCCAAAGCGAATGGCGTGGGACTGTTTTTTGAGCCCAGTGTGGCCGGCGGTATTCCTGTGCTGAAGACCCTTTGGTCCTCGATGCAGGGCAATGATATTGAATCGATATATGGGATTATCAACGGAACAACGAATTATATATTAAGCCGCATGACCGACGAGGGGCTTTCTTATGAAGAGGCGTTGAAGGAAGCCAAGCAACTGGGGTATGCGGAACCCGACCCGACCAATGATGTGGAAGGGTATGATGCCATGTTTAAGCTTTCTATTTTGAGTTCTTTGGCGTTTCATGCCAAGATACCGGTAGAAAAGATATACTTGGAAGGCATTACAGGGGTTTCTTCGATTGATATTGATTATGCCAAGGAACTTGGGTATGTGGTCAAACTTTTGGCAATTGGGAAGAAAAAAGGCGATATTGTGGAAGTGCGCGTACACCCGACTATCATCAAAAACACCCATCCGCTGGCATCGGTCAGCGGGGCATATAACGCTGTGTTTCTTAAAGGTTCGGCAGTGGGCGGGCTGATGCTCTATGGGCAGGGGGCAGGACGGATGCCCACGGCGTCTGCGGCGGTCAGCGATATTATCTGCGCGGTGAACCCAGCGAACTTTAAATATACCACGTTTGAAAACACCTATGAATTGCCTAAAGGCCTTACGTTTAGTGATGATTGGGAATGTGGCTACTATATTCGCGTTTCGGTTTATGATCGCCCGGGTGTATTGGCCAGCTTAGCTGATGTATTTGGACGGCATAAGGTGTCCATCCAGTCGGTGATGCAGACCGGTCAGCGGGAAGACAAGGTGCCGTTGCGTATCGTGACGCATCAGGCTAAAGAAAAAAGTGTTAAGCAGACGATTGAGGATATCAAAGCATTGGACGGCGTGATTGCGGTGGATTCACTGATTCGTGTGGAGGAAGATATTTAAAATAATAAGTAAGGGAGTGAGCGGCATGCTGATTAAAGAAGGCGGTCGACCTGTACGACGTTTAAAAAACGTGCAGGGCGGAAGCGGAGAGATTACGCTGCATGATCTGGCAACACCCGAAACTTTACCCAAGAACATAAGAGTGCTGTCGTATATCACATTGAAACCGGGTGAGTCGGTTGGAGAGCATCGTCATGCAAGCGAAGCCGAGGTGTATCACTGTATCCAAGGTGAAGGGCAAGTGCTGGATGGTGATGAGCGAATTGAGGTGTCGCCGGGAGACACGGTGGTGTTACCCTCGGGGACCTTACACGGGCTTAAGAACATGGGGTTATCAGACCTGGTGATTCTAGCGGTGGTGGTGCGCGACTGATACAAAGCAAAGAAAAGAGGTACAATGATGATCGTAAGAAAAGAGGAGCGACCGACAGCTGTGCGTGAAGGTATGCGCGGTGGCGGAGGATCGGTGTTTTTTCGGCATCTGATGCCGCCGGATGATTTGCCATGCAAAACAAGATTGCTGTCTGAACTGACCTTGAAAAAAGGGGATGCGGTCGGCGCGCACGGGCATGAGGGCGAAGTGGAAGTCTTTTATATCCTAAGCGGAACGGCAACCGTGTTGGATGACGGCGAGGAAAAGACGTTAGGCGCAGGCGATGTGGCTGTGACGGATGGAAACACGCCTCATTCTTTAGCGAATAACCACGATGAGGATTTGAAGGTTCTAGCGTTGATTGTACTGGATGAATAGTTATAAATAGCAGCCCGAAGGCGTAAAACAGCGTTTTCGGGCTGTTTTTTTACAGGTTTGATGCGTTTATTACGGGAAAATGACAAAGCGAGAGCCAAGACGTGGGAAACACTGGTATTTGTAACACTTTCTTATTTTGACTATATACTATTGCGGGTGTAAAATAAATGCACAAGATAGCTTTGTGACTACTCATATTGAATGAAAGCGTGGTGTCGCATGATAGCACCTCACGCTTTATAACGATAAGCAAGAACCATCCGATTTGCGTGTACGGATGGTTCTTGTTGCTTTATAAAATGTTTAACAAAAAAAAGACCATGGAATCCACGGTCTTAAAGTTCGGATGTTTAACTAGATACCTTTTGCAGCAACGCTCAAGGTTAAAAGACCAAATGCAATGGTCATCAAAGCCCATGATAGAACACCTAGCCATAGGTTTGCGCTCATGCCGACAACTAGCCACAGAACGAATGCACAGACTGCTACAAAAGCGATGGTGATGCAGATGTTAAATACAATTTTTTTCGGTTGAGATAATCTCATTTTGATATGCCTCCTATAGGTCATTTTTGTGAAATAATTACGATTATTTCTATATATTATTATATAGCACTTTGACATGCTTGTCTAACCATTGTATTGGATGATGAGAAAAAGTGAGAGTAAAGAAGAGCGAGGCTAACCCCGCTCTTCTTTCATAAAAATAAGAGGAATGTATGAAAATCTACTCGCTTATGCCATGCTCAATGCGTAAAAGCCATAGCGGCTGTAGAACCTTGGCCGCAAAGCCATCCACCTTCCAACCGATGGTCGAGATTTGATCCAGCGGATCGGATGTGCCGGCTGAGCCTTTTGGCTTGATGATGCTGTGCAGGTCGCCGCTTTCCAGCGCGACAACACCATAGGCGTTTTTGCCGAACACAAGGGTGGACGCTATGTTAGCGCCTGCTGCACCTGCTTCGCCGGGATAGATAATGTCATCGGCCACCGGTGTCGTTTCGGGAGATGAATCCAACGTGAGGGTGGCAGAGCCTGCCGCGCCCGCCACGGCCGAAACGACGGAGTATGCTACTTCGTTGATGATTACGGTGCGACCCGCCAAGGCATCTGCATCATCGGCGGTGATGGCTTCGGCGACGGTCATGACTGCATCGCTGGCACTGGCGATGGTTAAGTTGCGACTGGCGGCAGTTAAATCATCCGCTGTGAACAGCTTGGACTCGCTGGTCTCAACAAAAACCACACCAAAGAGCTTACCGATTTCACCTTCAAAAATATTCTCGACGGCAGAATACTT
>JBFLKV010000144.1:0-4048 GCA_040883365.1 Eubacteriales bacterium | reverse complement strand
CTGGATTTTGGGCACACTGACCCCAAGCATGTCCTGCCGCTGGGGTGCACTTTAAGAATCGACCCCAAAGAAAAAAGGCTAACCTTGACGGAAAGCCCTTTTGAAGGTGAATCATAAGAAAAATCTATCCTTTGGTACGTTTGACTGCCCCGACGATAGCAAACGGCACCCACAGCACCACATAGACGATGACCGCCACGATAACGAGGCCAATGATATAATAAGGCGATGGACCAAAAACGGTGACCAGAAGATCGATTAGCGAGCCGCCTGTGGGCGGGTAGGACAAGAACATATAGTTCCCCAGCTCATAGGGCGGCAACAGCACCATCAGTCGGTCGATGCCATAGATGATTGCCACAATAATCACACTAAGACCAATCGCGGTGGGCATTTTCTTAAGTGACGGTCTTAATCCGTCCACCAATGCCGCCATCAATACCCCAATCACAATCATCCCGTGTTTGATAAAGAAGTTAAAATAGTACAGGCTGGGGAAAACGTACCCGCCCATCTCAGGGGTCAACAGCGCCATAGCCGCGCCGCCCAGCCCCCAGATAAACATCAAGTCAAAAAGAGCCTCCCTATACTTCCCGGGTTTCATAA
Source organism: Eubacteriales bacterium (assembly GCA_040883365.1). Lineage (GTDB taxonomy): Bacteria > Bacillota > Clostridia > Christensenellales > CALMFG01 > CALMFG01. The sequence continues at coordinate 3,442 of JBFLKV010000144.1, read as the reverse complement.
ACAACAAAACCGGCAGCAAAAATCCCGAAATATCACACATGTGGAAAATAAGATCATAGCTGGCGCGAAGCAAACCCTTGCTCAGCATCCACGCTTTTAGCGATACATCACACGCCATGACCAGCGAACTGATGATGGCAAACATGATGATGCGTGCCCGCTCGCTGGGTTTTCGCCGATACAACCAGAGCATCAGGAAAAACACACCCAACAGCACAGCCAGCGGAATCAAATGCATCGGTGAAAACATCCTAAACGCTTGCGCCAAAGCGCCTTGTTTTACTTCAAAAGACAACGCATCCAACGTATAGGTTTCGCCTGTGGTCGTGACCATGTTCACCTGCATACCCATCGCGCCTTCACTCGAAAGCGTCACTTCGTTTTTAAACGTGGATAATGTCATCAAAGTCTTTCCATCATATTCAATGGTTTCCCGCTCAATCGGAAATCTCTCACCCGATGGCAAAAACACCATCTCGGCCGAAGCAATCCCGTCCTTGGCATAGATAGAACCGTTAACCATAAATGTCTGCCCAATCTCGCTGTCTTGCGCCGGATAGTAGATGGTGGCCCCACGGACAAAATCATTATCCCCGTGCGGGGAAACAATGGCCAGTGTACACAGCAAAACCATGATAAAAATAAACGAAAAATAAATCCATTTTGATGCTTTTTTTTGTGTTGTGTTCATACCCTATCCCTCCAAAAATATTATCTCTATTATATCAGAGCTTTTATCATTTTCCTAAGATTGTTTTGGAGTACTAACAAAATATTATCACTTTTTATCATAATATCTTCTTGTTTTAAACGAAGTCCGGGTATTTCCATCACACAAAAATATGTTATAATCATTTAAGCATACTAAGTCAGATTCTTATCTTGTCTTCTCACAAATGAAATGCATATCATGAGGTAATCACCATGTATAGAACGAGCCCCTATTCGCACCCAGATTTTAACCAAGAACCCTTTCTTTCCGCGCCTCAAGCCGAGCTGGTGCCCGCGCCGGCCGATGGTATTCTGCCGGACAATTTTCATGCCACCAGCATTTTCCCAGAATATATTCATATCGACGGCGAGTGGCGGCTGATTAAAGCATCGCGTATGGATTGTGCGGTGGTGGTTCGAAACAGCGAACCTTTTGCTGTGGAATCCAGAAACGTCAAGCAAGGAGAACTTGTGGTGCTGGGTCGAAAAGAGGACGGCACCCTTGGCATCTATCTGCACGCCGCTGGTTTTATGACATCCGAAAAGGATCGCGAAGCCTTTGCTTTTCGCACATCACGCACGCGCGAAACGTCATACTCCATGGACTATGATTCGCTTTATGATCTTTTAAAATACGAGCGGGAAAACGGCTATATCGTCTGGGTCTTGGGTCCGGCCGTGGCTTTCGATTACGATTCCAGACACGCCATGCAGCTTTTAGTGGAAAACGGATATGTCCAGCATATCCTTGCAGGTAATGCGCTGGCCACACACGATCTGGAGGCAGGCTATCTAAAAACCGCGCTGGGGCAAGATGTCTATACCCAAGAAAGCATACCAAACGGCCATTATCATCACTTACAAACCATCAATGATGTCAGGGCCTGCGGCAGTATCAAAGCTTTTATCAAAGAAAAATCCATCAGCGACGGTATCATGTACGCGATGGAAAAAGAAAATATCGGTTATGTTTTGGCGGGTTCTATTCGGGACGACGGACCCTTGCCCGAAGTCATCGGGGATGTGTATCAGTGCCAAACACGCATGCGAGAAGTGGTATCCAAGGCCACTACGGTCATTGGTCTTGCCACACAATTGCACACCATCGCCACCGGCAACATGACCCCGTCCTATGTCATAAAAAACGGCGTCATTCGTCCTGTCAATTTTTATACGGTGGATATCACCGAATTTGCCGTAAACAAACTCCGCGACCGCGGATCATTGGCGGTCAAATCAATCGTCACCAATGTACAGGATTTTCTCGTGCATATAAAACACGGGCTTGGCCTTGAATAGGTTTTATTAATTCTTACCCTCACCGCTTCGGCGGTGCTTTTTTTTAGTATACGCCAAACCCCATCGTGGTCATGATCCCGTTGGCCGATTGGCTGGCATCCAGGCGAGTATACTGCACCACACACGGCACAGAACACGTCACGACGGCCGAATAGGCGACCCCTCTTGGTATATGGCTCCCCGTGTCATCCAGCACATTATCCATCCGGATATGCTTGGTGCGCCGGGCTGCGCATTCTGCCGAAAGTATAATCGGTTCATGCTCTTCAAAAAACAGTTCAATATCCAGATCACAGTCATTTTCGGATGCATTGAGCACGCAAATTTCCTCATGACTAACGTACACCCCGGGTGCTGAGCTTTTAGGCCAAAACATGTCGGGGATTACCCATGTGGTTCTTCCGATTGCTTCCATATGTCTCATTCCCTTCATCTAGAAAATAGTATAAAAAATACATAATAACTACTTATATCATATATACAAATACTTTTTTTTGCAACATTATGAAATCACTTTAAACCGAGCCACTCACAGCATTTTTGGCTAATACATTTATTAAGTGTAAATTAAAATATGTAAATATATAAATTTATTTCATCATCGTTTGGAATGGTATAGTCAGCATGCTATAATGTACTAATTAAAAACTTTTTTGTGGGTGACGGATATGTATGACATTTCTGAACTTCTCTATTTATACAAGCAGGGAAGCGAATACAACGCTTTTTCTCGCTTTGGCGCGCACCCGCACACCCTCAATGGCCAAGACGGCATTCTTTTCAGCGTCTATGCGCCAAACGCCAAGCGCGTTTGCCTTGTCGGCGACTTTAACAACTGGGATGAAGCAAACACCATGACTAAAGAGCAGGGCGTTTGGTACCAGTTTTCAACCATAGCAAAGCTCGGACAGATGTATAAATTTCTGATAGAAGGCGCCGACGGCTCGTGCGTATTCCATTCCGATCCCTATGGTTTTTCGGCCGAACTTCGTCCGCATTCCGCCAGTTATATTGATGACCCATTTGCATTTTCGTTTACCGATCAAGACTGGCTGGCTCGCCGCGAGCAGACCAATTCTCATGAAGCGCCCATCAACATCTACGAAGTGCAGCTTTGTTCGTGGAACACCGCACTGACCGACGACGACCCCATGGACCTGAAACCCACAGCCGATCAGCTGGTCGAGTACTGTCTTTCCATGCACTATACGCATATCGAGCTGATGCCGATTACCGAGTATCCGCTGGACGATTCCTGGGGATATCAAACCACCGGCTATTTCTGTCTCTCCGGACGCTATGGCAAGCCCGAAGACATGCAGTATCTAGTTAACCTTTGCCATAAGAACAATATCGGCGTTATTCTGGATTGGGTGCCTGGGCACTTTTGTCCGGATGCACATGGCTTGGCCAACTTCGACGGCACGCCCCT
>JBFLKV010000143.1:0-11376 GCA_040883365.1 Eubacteriales bacterium | reverse complement strand
TTATGATTATTATTGCTTTAAGCCTCTTTGTTTTTACAGGATGTTCAGCGCAAACGGATTCGGCAGATGAACAGGTATCCGATATAGCCACGCATGTTGTGAGTGCCGACGTACCTTCGGATATGCTTTCGACAATCAATGATTGGATACTGGGCACGGAGTATGGAATTGAAACCATTGAGTTTGACGGGAGCACGTATACGATAGCGATATCAGAGGAGAAGCAGGCTGGGCTTGCTGACTATGAACGCGATGATATACGCTTGGCGCTGATGAATATCGGGAAGGCATTTGGGTTTACTGGCTGTGAAATTGTGTTTTCAGACGGCACCGCTGTAATGGGAAGCGGTGAAGGTGGCGCTGAAAGCACGCAGAGTGAGCAGGCAGATGTAACCAGCAGTTTGCCGGCTGAAGGCGACACGGTGAATCTGATATTCATCCATCATAGCGTCGGTGAAAACTGGCTGAATGATGGGCTTTGCGAGATGCTCAATGCGAACAATATTCATGTCTCGGATACTTACTATGGCTGGTCGGATATGGGCGATTATACCGACACCGAGGATTGGCCGAGATGGTTTAATGATGATGTGATGCCAAACGTTTATCATAAGCTGGACACAGAGACGGCGAGCAACGGCATTGCGCCGGGCGAGGGCGAGAATACGATTATCATGTTTAAGTCCTGCTTCCCGAACAGCGAGGTCGGCAAATCGATTGATGACGAAAAGGCGATCTATGACAGCTTGCTTTCATACTTTGCAAAACATCCGGACAAGATGTTTGTGCTGATCACGTCACCGCCGATGCAAAAAATTCGCCACCCCGAAAAAACAAGGGAATTGACCAATTATCTTGTGGACAAAAACGGATGGCTGAAGGACTATAGTCTAAATAACGTTTATGTGTTCGATTTATATAATGTGCTGACCGCGCCTGAGAACCATCATTGGCTCATTGACGGCACGGAAGAACACGTCGTCACGGGGGACAGCAACACGTTGTATTATGATTCAGGTGGTGATGACCATCCGAGTACCGAAGGGAATATCAAAGCGACTGAAGAATTTGTACCGCTTTTGCTGTATTGGTATGATCAGTTCCTACAGTAAGAACGATATTAATTTTGTAATAAAAAAAGCGGCAGGTGATTTGGACCTGTCGCTTTTTTATATGCGATTTATTTCCCGATCAAAAGCCGCCGCCAGAGATAGCTTAAGAAACCCAGCTCGGTCTTTAGGTGCTTTTCCAAATCAGCGCTGAATGCACATAGCCGCTTTAGATCAGAATCGGAAGGTTCAATCAAGGCAAAGCGCATCAGCAAAACGCTTTCACACGCCTCGGACATAGCTTTGCTACCCAGCACCCGATCAACACGCTGAATGTACTGCGATAGCGTATCGCTGGGCTCTTTTGTGACATGTAAGTAAGTGGTCTGGGCAAAGATGTGGTCATAGCAGACATCGATTCTGCTTTTTATGTCGGGATATTTTCGGCACAGCCGCCGGTAGTAAGTGTGGGCATCTGCGGATAGGATGAAAAACCGAATGAGCGCGAGCAAGACAGCGGCAACGAAAAGACCTGCAAGAGCAAAAAGCAAAGCGTGAAGCCCGGTGGACAAACCCTTTATTACGCGATCATCCCTATCGATTGCTTCGGTGGTTTCAATAATGGAAGCGCTTTCTTCCTCGGGGAGCGTAGCCGCCACTGTTTCCTCGGTACTCGCCGTCCCTTCTTCTTCAAAATTCCAGCCAGTGGCATCAAAAGGTATCCAGCCGATGCCTTGAAAATAGATTTCGGTCCACGCATGCGCCGTGGCATGGGTGGCGATGTAGGAATCTTGCGCGGTCATAGACGGGTTATGGTTCAGCGCATAACCCGTCACGTAGCGTGCGGGAAGATCGGCACAGCGCGCTAGGATAGTCATGGCACTGGCGAAGTACTCGCAGTATCCTTCTTTGCTCTCTAAGAAAGCCGCAACAAAATCTTGTCCGGCAGGTGGATCGCCAGGGGTTAGCGTATAGAGGCAGGATGCGTTGAGCCATTCTTCAATAGCTATTGCTTTTTCATAAGGGCTTTCATATTCCGCGGTAATTTGGTTTGCGATATCATAGACGGCTTGGGGCAATGCATCGGGTAGATTTAGATAGGTGGTTTTGATTGCGCCCAGCTGCGGGTCTTCGGCGGAAAGCGTCAGAGCTTCCAGTGCCAGCATATTTTGATCAAAATCAGCAGCGTCGGTATTGAATATGGTGGTAGTGAGGGTATAGCGCAGGTTCTTTTGGGGCACAGCGATAAACAACTCGGCCGCGTTGTTGAAATAGACTTCGGAAAAATCAAATTTTTGGCTTTCAACGTTGGTGATTTGCCCGGTATAGAAGAGCGTTCGTCCTAAAGGATAATAAGTAATTTTATAGGTTGCTGTTTGGGTGATTTGATCAAAGAGCGCTTGCGCTTGACTGCTTCTGTTCGGAGAGTCATAAAGAAATATATCATTTCGTTTTTCCCGCCACAAACTGCTTTTAAAGCGGTAGCGCCGTAGTGAGTCGGTGCGGTACCAGCTGGTACCGTCATAGGTTTCAAAGATGGCGCCGGTGAGGCGGTGGGGGGTATCGGTGGTGACCTTCATCACCACAATATTGTCCAGCGACAGGTTGCCGCCGAGGTCTTTGGACATGGCAGAAAAACCCGAGTCGGTCAACCCAAGGTCACCTTCAAGCGGACCTTCGCCCGATCTTGCATTAAACAAGTCACGGACGTCCTGCACAGCATTATTGACACCTTTTACGCGCCACTCACCATCGTTTTTTGGCGCGAAAGAAAAAGCAAACAATAGCACGACAGCAGTGAGCAGGAGCGCTGTGATAGGAAGCAGTGCCGGGGCGATTTTTTCGGACTGGGTGAGGGCTTTGTTGACGCGCCGTGCGGACATCTTGGCCATCGACATAAAAAGCAACACAAACATCAGCGCAAGCATCAGATAGAACTCAGGTCCGTAATAGAAAAAGAGCCAACCGAGTATGCCTAAAACCAGAACGGGAAGCAAACCAAACACAAATAGTTTTCGAAAATACAGGAGCGATAGCCCGGCAATAGGGAGTGCGATGATGAGTTGGATGGTAAGATACCCACCGAGAGTTGCATAAGAGCTGGTCTTGGGGAGCCCCGCCAGACCCCAGTTGAAAAATCCCGACAGAAAAGACACCAAGGCCTCGATTGAGCCAAAGATGGAAGCAATCAGCAGTGCCAGGGCAGCAAGGGATAGCAGAAAAACAGGAAGCACCCACCATCTGCGGGAGAGCACAAACACGACGGCAAGATCGACCAGCATCACCGCAAAGCAAAGGCCAAAGGAGGTGTAAAAACCAAAGACGGCTAAAAGCACGAGCAATAGCGATGCACTGAGCAACAAGGCGCATATGGCATCGGTTAGATAGGCGGCGGTTTTTGATTGGAAGAATTTCATCGGGTTCTCCTTAATGTATACCGCTTAAACGTTTTGCGGCCTCCGTGCCCTCTTGTACAAAGATGGCATGAGGATGATCGCTGGGCTGTTTTTCGCCCACCAGAATAAAGGTGACGGGGAATTTTGTGCTCAGCGAAGTTTGCAGTTCAGGCACGGTGCTCCGTGTGATGATGAATAGCGAACGCATCTGCTGTGCGCGGGCCAGGGTTTGGCTGATGACGGGCTTTAGCTCGACCTGCTTTTCGAAGGGCAACATGGCAAGATGCCGCCGCAGAAAATTATACTTGGATAGGGTGTTGCAAACCATCGGTTTGTTGGATGCGCTCGTGTTTTTCATATGTACCGCTCGCCCGCGGGAGAGACTATTAAGGGCAATACACGCTGCGCACTCACATACCGTATCCGCATAGACGAGAGCCTTCTCGCCCGATAGTCCGTGCGGGGAGGTATCGACCAAGATGGTGATGTGTTCCCTTTCGGGGTAGTCATACTGTTTGACGTAAAGCGCACCCTGTTGGGCAGATTTTTTCCAGTGTATGCGTTTCAGTGCATCGCCGTTTTGAAAAAGACGTACCCCCGAAACACTGTCGCCCTGATTGGCGGGTTTGATATTTGCATCACCAAACAGCTTGGTGTCCACAATATCGGAAGAAATGGTGCCCGGGGTCTCTGCACGCGGCAGGACGATAAGCGGGGCCATGCGATAGTATGGCAATCGGCGCATATCCATGGGCAGCACGGTCAGACCCAGTGCATCCGTGATTTTTAGCACGGTCATGCCGACAGGGTAAGAGCCACGATAAGGGGTGCCAAGCGAGATATCAAAAGTCTGGCCGGAATAGGGTGCGAGACTGAAAACCAAATTGATATCTTGGCGTAGGGACACCCCATTGATATGTGCTTGGATTAGCGAAAGCGGGATGGGGCATTCATTGATGATTTCGAGATGCAGGATAATCTCATCACCTTTTTCGCAAACGACAGCAGAAAGGGTCTGCATGTATTTAAATGAATAAACGGTCCAACGGCTGAGCGCCAAGGCGGCAAAGACAGTGAAAAGCAGGATAAAAAAAACGATATAATACACGCGAAGCCCGGTATACATGCCCATGAAAAAACTGATCCCTAAAAAGAGGTAGTATAGCCAGCGCGTCAGTTTCATGATACACCAGGCACTTTAATGGATTTTAATATGGATTTGATGACGGTCTCAGCGGTTTCATTTTCTTGAATAGCGTGAAGATTTAGCATTAGCCGATGTGCCAAGACAGAAATGGCCATGGTCTGAACATCGTCGGGCAGGGTATAATCGCGTCCGTCAAGCATCGCATGGGCCATCGCGGCATTCATCAAGGCCAATGAACCACGTGGGCTGATGCCAAGCGCGATTTTGTCATTTTCGCGGGTGGCTTTGGCGATATCGACAATATAGGATAAAACGGGTTCGGCACACACCATCGCATCGTGGCGGGCGCGAAGATCCAAAATATCCTCAGCAGTCGCGACTGAGCCGATGTTTTCCAACGGCGTTTTACCCTTGTTCCGTGCGAGAATATCATACTCTTCGCCGACGGTAGGGTAGCCTAATGAGATTTTAACCAAAAAGCGGTCAAGCTGGGCTTCGGGCAGGGGGTAGGTGCCGGCGTGCTCCACGGGGTTTTGCGTGGCCAGCACGATGAAGGGCTGCGGGACAGAGTAGCTGATACTGTCGATGGTCACCTGTCCTTCCTGCATCACTTCGAGCAGGCTGGACTGCGTTTTTGGGCTGGTGCGGTTGATCTCATCGGCGAGAATGACTTGCGCCATAATTCCACCAAAGCAGACCTCACGCTCACCGGTTTTAATGTTGATGCTTGTATAGCCGGTGACATCCGAAGGCAGAACATCGGGCGTAAACTGGATGCGCTTGAAGCTTAAATCAAGCGATTTTGCAAGCGCAGAAACCAGCGTTGTTTTACCCAGACCGGGGACATCCTCGATTAGCACATGCCCGCCACATATGATGGCGACGAGCACGATATCGATGGCTTGTTTTTTGCCGACAATCACTTTGCCGATATTGTCTCGAATGCGCTTGAGTGTTGCCAAGTCTTTTTTGCTCATGGATATCCCTCATATTTGTAGATTTGGTGTAAATACCTAAAAACAGTATACTTTATTTGTGTTTGGATTTCAAAACATGAGTAATACTAAAAATGAAAAACAGAAATAAAAAGTGATTAATGATTGGATGCTGAGGGTATAAATAAGTAACCTGTTTTTAACGATGCGGATTGGCGCTACTGCATGGTTTTTCATTTCTTTTCTTAAAAAAATCGAAATCAAAAATTATCTGGATTAAAAACCTATGTCATACATAATATACCTATAAACGAGATAATAGGTAATAGAATTCTTAAGCATAGCGTGATATAATGATTTGGCAATAGTTGAAAACACAAAAAAGGCTATGGGAGGTCGCTTTGGATAAGACAAAATTGAAAAAGACGTCTTATGAATTTATTCGATATGCGATCGTTGGCGGCATCGCATTTATCGTTGACATTGGGATGCTTTTTTTATGTAAGGAGTTTTTTCTAAAAAACGTGCCATATAGCCTATATATTGCCACAGCCATCGGTTTTTTTGCGGGGCTGGTGACCAATTATCTGCTATGCTTAAAATTCGTTTTTTTATCCGCAAAAGGAACAAAAAAGGGGAGAAACAACAAAGATCGATTTATCTTTGTTGTCATTGGCGTGATCGGATTGCTCATGACCGAATATGGTATGAAGCTGGGCGTTGATGTGCTAAGTATCAACTATCTCATAGTCAAAATTATGGTGACCGGCATTGTTCTTATCTGGAACTATCTTGGCCGCAAATTTTTTATCTTTAATGTAAAACCTAAAACAAGTGCAAATATATCATCCGAAGACGAGGATTCACAGATATGAAAAAGACAGCAATCATCATCGGGGCAGGACCTGCCGGACTCACATGTGCATACGAGCTTTTAAAAAATAGCGATATTCAACCCGTTATTATTGAGAAAAACAGTTTTGTCGGCGGTATTTCCAGAACCGTTAATCACAACGGAAACCGTATTGATATCGGCGGGCATCGGTTTTTTTCCAAAAGCACACAGGTGATGGACCTGTGGCAGCAGTTGATCCCCGTGCAAGGCAAAGACTCGATTGATGATTTAATGCTGAATCGGCACAAACCTGTATATGAGGGCGGGCCGAACCCGGAGAAAGAAAAGGCATTGCTGATTCGGACGCGCGTTTCGCGTATCCTTTATTTAAGAAAATTCTTTGATTACCCCATCTCGCTGAAAATGCAAACACTGGCGAATCTTGGCTTTAAGAACACACTTGTGGCAGGCTTTAGCTATCTGGTATCGCAGGTCTCCAAGCGCAAGGAAGTGACGTTGGAAGACTTCATGATTAACCGTTTTGGTAAAGTCTTGTACCAGATGTTCTTTAAGGACTACACCTACAAAGTGTGGGGCCGCTATCCGAACGAAATATCGGCGGATTGGGGTGCACAGCGTATAAAAGGAGTATCATTGGCCAAGGCGCTGTGGCATATGCTGGCCAAACCTTTTCAAGGCAAAGGCGTTGGGCAAAAAAAGGTGGAGACATCGCTGATTGAACAGTTTTATTATCCGAAGCATGGTCCAGGCCAACTCTGGGAAACCATGGCGGAAGCCGTGGTGCAGGGTGGCGGAGATATTCGCTACAAAAGCTGTGTGACGGACATAGAAACCAAAGGGGACCGCATTGTATCGGTAACCGTGGAAACCGAAGGAAAAAAACAAACCTTGTCGGCGGATTATGTGTTCTCATCTATGCCGATCAAAGATTTGGTGGCGGCGCTGGACGCAGAGGTGCCTAAAGACGTAGAAAACACCGCAAAGCAGCTTCCTTACCGCGATTTTATAACGGTGGGGCTGTTGGTGAACAAGCTGAAGATAAAGAACACATCCGGCATCCAAACCGTGGGAGATCGCGTTCCCGATTGCTGGATATATGTGCAGGAGCCGGATGTTAAAATGGGACGCGTGCAGATTTTTAATAACTGGTCGCCCTATATGGTCAAGGATTTCAAAGACACCGTATGGATTGGTTTGGAGTATTTTTGTCAAGAAGGCGACGATATGTGGAAGGCTTCTGACAAAGACTTTATGGCCTTTGCAGAAGACGAAGCGGTTAAAATTGGGTTGATTGAAGCGGGTAGCGTTTTGGATAGTGTCCGAATCAATGTGGAAAAAGCATACCCTGCCTATTTTGGCACGTATAAAGATTTTGATAAAATAAAAAATTATTTGGACGGGTTTGCTAATCTTTTCTGTATCGGCAGAAACGGACAGCATCGATATAATAATATGGATCACTCTATGCTGACAGCCATAGAAGCAGCAACCATCGCGGCTTCTGGCAGCACCGATAAAACGCGCCTTTGGCAAATTAACGCCGAAGCCGAGTACCATGAGACCCAAAAAAAGGAACGCGACGGAGAGGCTTAAGCGTAAGGGTAAGCTGATGTGGGAAGAAAGATAGGCCCATATTTGTTCCGATTATTTTTTTACCGTTTTGACATGTTTAACGGGGTGGATATTTTATGCGCCAGTTTAAGCCGTTGAGCAATAACAAATGATATACATCATAAAATCAAAAACACAGCTGAAAGAGGATTAGGTTTATGGAGAAGACAATGTTTAAGCGGAGCGATATCCAGAAGAAAAACCGACCCATATTTATTGCGTTAATTTTTCTTCCTGTGTTGTTAATTTTTCGCCATTTTGATAATGATATTTGGTTTATACTCAACAGCGGCAGGTATGTCGTCCAACACGGTATTCCCCATATTGAACCGTTTACGCTGCACGAAGGCTTTTCTTTTGTGATGCAGCAATGGCTATCCGGCGTTATCTTCTGGGGGGCTTATAGTTTTCTGGGTGAAATTGGCGTTCGACTTGTGATGGTCATGATATATGTGCTGATGGTGTTTATCACCTATAAAATCTGCATGAAGGTATCTGATGGGTACTTTTTTGCCTCGATAGCGATCTCCTTTTTTGTAGCGATTCATTTAGCGCTGTGGATTACCACGCGTCCGGCGCTGTTCTCGACATTCATTTTGCTTTTAGAGCTATATCTTTTGGAAAGCTTTGTAACAAGCAATAAAAAAATATACCTCGTTTTTCTGCCGGTGCTTTCGGTATTGCTCATCAATCTGCAAGCGGCAATATGGCCTATGTTGTTTGTTTTATTTGCGCCGTATTTTATCGATTCTTTTCGCTTTAGGGTAGGCAGGATCACCGGCCAAGGATACCCAAAAACGTTTCTCTTTATCATGGTTGGGCTTATGCTGGTTGCAGGGTTTGCTAATCCATATGGGTTTAAGGCCATGACCTATCTATTGCGCTCATACGGGCATCCCGAAATCAGCAATCTGGTTTCCGAAATGGAGCCGGCGGCGATTACCAATTTGGCGGGTGTTACAATATTTATCGCGATGTTTTTAACCATACTGATCTATGTCGTGCATAAAACAGGGACAACGAAAGTACGCTATGTGCTGCTAACCTTGGGAACAGCATATATGGCACTAAGCTCACTGCGTAGCTTTCCGTTTTATGCCATCAGTGCAGGGTTCCCATTGGCATACTATTTGAGAAATATGCAGTTCAACATACCCGAATCGCAAGGATCAAAACGTGAAGGGATATTAAAAAAAGTATTTATTATCATGTTTATCGTAACTTCAATTTTTGGTATATTCTATACACCAACCGAAGAAACCGATCGCGAAACACAATGGCGAGAATTTACTGAAACCATTGAATTTATCAAAGCGGAAGGCGCGGCGGAATCGGTTGTGCTTTATACCGGATATAATGACGGCGGGCTGGCTGAATTCCTAGGGTTTTCTCCCTATATGGATGCGCGTGCAGAAGTGTTCGTCATAGAGAACAATGGGAAAGATGACGTTATGTATGAGTATTATAATCTTCAGGCGAGCAGACTATATTATAAGGACTTTGTCAATAAATATCAGTTTACGCATCTGATTGTTACAGAAAAAGATGCATTATGCGTCAATCTCGAAAACGATCCGGATTATCGTTTGGCATTTTCGAACGAGTGCTACATTTTGTTTGAAAAGAACAATTAAGCACGCGGGAACAAGGTTTTTCAGATATCCAGTTGTATAAAAGAAAAAAGCGTATGTGCGGGCGAAAATTTCTCCCGACACGGTACGCTTTTTATTTTTAGCTATGAGTTAATTCCACATTATTCAAAATTGGGATCGAAGGTTGGTTTCGCAGGTGCGTTATTGTCTGTGACCAGTGCAAAGATACCGCCCAACAACATAAGCAGGAAGGGAATAATACCATAATAGAAAAGGATCAATGTGATAGCGCTGCCAAGTAACATCAATACGGCAGCAAGCACATTGTGCTTGGGCACCAGAAGCCCACCGGTAAGTCCCAGTATTCCGCTCAAAAGCACACCACCGCCATAACTTGTGACAAAAGCAATGACAAAACCAAAACTTTTCTCTACATTGAAATCGATGGAATCATAGTTATTGTATTCCTCACCATAAAACTCGGAATCCATTAATACAGGGACTGCAGCTGTGAAAAATAAGGCAGAGCCTATGATTATCAGCGCAATAAGGATAGCGATAGCGCCTCCGAGAATACCTAAAATCATACTTGCTTTTCTCATCGTATCATTTACCATTTCTTATTATTTATTAATATATATAGTATACAACATGATCGACATTATTTCCACGCGATAGAGAAAGAAGCATCCTTGGCAAGGAAGGATTGTGTACATACATGGCGGGGTCTTGCGGATAAAAAAGACGAACAACCGACATAAAAACCAAGTGTGATCTCATATGTATAAAATATTTAATACAAAAAAAACAAATAAACACTTGCGGTCAAAGCCGTGCAATAGTAGAATAGTTATGTTAATTTATCATATGATGGGTCTGACTGGGGAACACATAGAATCATTGTTTTTACCATTTTAAGCTTAGACATCATCTCTGCAATGGGGCAGATAAGGCATACCAAAGTTATCAAACAACGCATCATTCAATCCAACAGCGATTCTTTCTATTTTTTAGTTTAAGTACATCTTGGGTTTGGTGGCGTAAGCGATTTTGATTTTGGTGGTGTTTGGTGCCCTTTTTTTGCAAGTATGGAAATTAGCGAGGATACTTTTTTTGCGATAGATAGCAAAGCGACACTGGCTTAATTGCTGGATATCCGCTTTACTACTAGATTATGAGAAGTAATAAATTTATGGAGGAATATGTATGAAGAAATTAATTGTACTTCTGCTTGTAACTGTGATGCTATTAAGCCTAGTTGCTTGTGGAACAAAAGAAGCCGACACGGCCGATGAATTGATGGTCGGTGTTATCTTGGTTGGTGACGAAAATGTTGGCTATGACAGTGCACACATCGACGGTATTAAAGCCGCCGCTGCTGCTGTTGGTATCGAAGATGACCAGATCATCTGGAAGTACAACATTGAAGAAGACGAAAACTGCTATGACACAGCGACTGACCTGGTTGAACAGGGATGTTCTTACATCATCTCGGACAGCTATGGCCACCAGAGCTATATGCAGCAGGCTGCCAGCGAAAATCCGGATGTTACATTCATCTCGATGACCGGTGATACCGCTGCTGTTTCTGGTCTTGAAAACTTCAAAAATGCGTTTAACTTCACTTTTGAATCCAGATACGTTTCGGGTGTTGTTGCAGGCATGAAGTTGGCTGAATTGGTTGAAAACGGCGAAGTACCTGCTGACAGTATCGACGCCGATGGAAACATCAAAATCGGTTATGTGGGTGCATATCCTTACGACGAAGTGGTTTCTGGCTATACCGGATT
>JBFLKV010000142.1:0-3654 GCA_040883365.1 Eubacteriales bacterium | reverse complement strand
GGCTTGGGGTTATCTCGAACCGCACAAAAACTCAAAGCACTGATATCTTTGCGCTTATAATATTCAAGCCACTCTTTTGTAATTTCAGGCTCGGCTAAATCTGATTTATTCAACAAAAGTATGCGTCTCTTTTGCCGAAAAAGTTGATCAAAATCCGGATTCTTGGTGGAATATGGCGCACGCGCGTCCACTACTTCAATGATCAAATCAATGATTTTTAGTTTCTCAGATATCAGACGACGGCTCTTGGCCATATGCCCGGGGTACCACTGTATATTCACTATTTTAAACTCCGTTATAATTAAAAAGGGGCTAGTAATAGCCCCCCATATTTAAATTCACTTTTTAAGATCTTTTCGGCTTAATCTTGGCCGATTTACCCACTCTGTCGCGCAAGTAGTAGAGTTTTGCACGTCTGACATGACCTTCTCTGATTTTTTCGATATGGTCAATTTTGGGCGAATGCAGCGGGAAAGTTCTTTCCACACCGATGCCGTAAGAAACACGTCTCACTTTGACAGTCTCAGAAACGCCACCACCTGTTTTGGCAATAACATATCCTTCAAAACCCTGCAAGCGCTCACGCGTACCTTCCACAACTTTGACAAATACTTTAATCGTATCGCCGACTTTTATGTTAGGCAGATCAGTTCTCATCTGCTCTTTCTCAATCGCTCTAATAATGTCCTGCATATTAGTTTGTTCTCCTTTCGTTTAATCTGTAAAACGAATCGAATCATTCTCTTTTTGCCGTTTAGAATTATAGCATATCGCCTTATCGTCTGGCAAGAAGTAACATCGTTTCGATTTTTATAAGTTTTTACTTTAGTAAATCCGGTCTTTTATCTTGGGTTGTTTTCAACGCTTGTTCGTTGCGCCAGGCCTCAATCTTCTGATGATTGCCCGAAAGCAATACATCCGGCACGGTAAGCCCGCGAAAATCAGCCGGCCGCGTGTAGTGTGGATATTCCAGCATATTTTCTGCAAAAGATTCATTCACCGCACTGGCCTCGTTGCCCAGCACCCCCGGCACGTGACGCATCACTGCATCCGCCAATACCATCGCCGGCAGTTCCCCGCCGGTCAGCACATAATCGCCAATCGATATTTCTTCGTCAATTAGCTCGTCAATCACGCGCTGGTCTACGCCTTCGTAATGTCCGCATAGAATGTTGATGCTGTCATAATCAAGGAAGCTGAGTACAGTCGCATGATTCAGTCTTTTACCCTTTGGGGACATATAGACGTTAATGGCTCTACCGTCGCTTTTAACCGCTTTAAAACAGTCAAATATCGGCTGAGGCGCCATCACCATGCCTGCACCGCCACCAAACGGATAATCATCCACACGTCTGTGCTTATCCAGCGTATAATCTCGGATATTATAAGATTCAAATTCAATCAATCCCGCATCCGATGCCCGTTTGGCAATGCTGTGTTCGGTCAAAGCCGAAAACATCTCAGGGAACAGTGACAAAAAGTTAATCTTCATACACCGCCACCTCGTTTAACGCCTGCCTTTTAAGCACCATTTTCCCAGCCGCAATATCGGTAGAGATAATCACACGATTCAGCGCCGGAAACATAAAGGACGTTTTTTCGTCCTTGACGCAATAAACGTCAACCGCACCGTGCTGAAGCACTTCTGTGATTTTTCCCATTGGCGTTCCGGTGTCGTCAACCACCAAAAGCCCAATCAGATCGCGGATATAGAAAATGTCCTCTGGAAGCTCTGGGAACGCACTTTCGTCAGCATATAGCATTTGGCCGCGCAGCGCCTCCGCTTCGTCTCGGTCATCAATGCCCTCAAGCTTCAAAAACACGTTTGTTTTATCCGCACGCGCTTTGATAACGAGCAGTGGCTTATCGCCGCTTTTCTCTTTTAGATAAACGGTTTCAAACCCTGAAGCCACCTCTGCAGAATCGCAAAAATGACGGACTTTGATTTCACCTTTTATCCCTTGCGGCTTTAAAACTTCGCCAATCTCAACCAACGCCATCAGATAATTTCGACCAAGTATTTTTTCTTTTCGCGTCCCGATGCGGCTTTAACCACCGTCCGAATCGCTTTTGCAATGCGGCCTTGCTTGCCGATTACTTTTCCCATGTCGTCGGGCGCCACACGCAGTTCGATGGTTACGGTGCTGTCACCTTCGGTCACCGACGTTGTGACTGCATCCGGATCGTCCACCAAAGACTTTGCAATGATTTTTACTAGTTCTTCCATCATAACTCCTTTTACGTCCATCTCTTTAACGCTTAAAAAGACCTATTTTGCTGCATTCCTTTTAATCAGCGCGCGGACTGTTTCGGTGGGCTGTGCGCCGTTCTTAATCCAGTTTTCCGCTTTTTCGCCGTCCAGTCTCAAATCCTTGGTCAGCGGATTGTAGTAGCCGATTTCTTCAATACAGCGTCCGTCACGTGGACTTCTAACATCTGCCACAACGATACGATAGAAAGGCTTTTTCTTCGCGCCAGCTCTTCTCAGTCTAATTTTAACTGCCATTAACGTTCCTCCTTAATCTAAAATAAAGTATTATCTTTCAATTTATTTTGCCGATCAAAATGGCAAGTTCGGCAGTTTGCCGAATCCGCCTTTTTTGCCGGAAAATTGCTTCATCATTTTCTTCATGCCCTCAAACTGAGAAAGCAATCGGTTAACCTCAAACACCTGCGTTCCGCTCCCGTTTGCGATGCGCTTTTTACGGCTGCCACCAATGCTGCTGGGGTTTTCGCGCTCGGTTTTGGTCATGCTCTGGATAATAGCCTTGGTTCTGGCCATCTGTTTTTCATCGATATCCCCTGCGTTCAGTTTATTCCCGCCGGGTACCATTTTTAAGATATCGCCCATCGAGCCCATGTTTTGCATCTGCTCCATCTGGGAAAGAAAATCTTCCAGTGTCAATTCGCTTTTACTGATTTTTCGCGCGAGCTCTTTAGCTTTGTCTTGATCAATCGCACTTTCGGCCTTCTCAATCAGCGTCAGCATATCGCCCATACCGAGGATGCGTCCCGCCACACGTTCAGGGTGGAAAACTTCAAGATCATCCAACTTCTCACCGATACCCGCAAAGAGAATCGGCTTTCCAGTCACCGCGCGCACACTCAAGGCTGCGCCCCCACGGCTGTCGCCATCCATTTTGGTCAGAACCACGCCGGTGATGTCTAGCATTTCATTAAACTTTTCAGCGATGTTCACCGCGTCCTGTCCGGTCATGGCGTCTACAACCAATAGTTTATCATCGGGTGTAACCGTTTGCTCCAATGCCTTTAGCTCACTCATCATGTCTTCGTCGATATGTAATCGACCCGCCGTATCGATGATCAGAAGATCACATAGGCTTTTTTTCGCTTGCTTTTTCGCCAGCGTCGCAATGGCTTCAGGCTTTTTCTTATCTTCAAAAAAGAATTCGGCTTTCACATCGTCAGCCAAAATATTGAGTTGTTTCACCGCCGCCGGGCGATATATGTCGCAAGCGGCCAGCATCACTTTTTTTCCTTGTTTAATATATTGTTTGGCCAGTTTCCCACAAAAAGTGGTCTTTCCTGCGCCCTGTAGGCCAAACACCATAATCACGGTTGGTGGATTGGGTGCCAAGTTCAGTTTGGCCGAACTATTGCCCAAGAGGTCAATCATCTCCTGATGGACAATCT
>JBFLKV010000141.1:0-5224 GCA_040883365.1 Eubacteriales bacterium | reverse complement strand
CGTTTTCTAAGAACGGGGCAAGCTTTTATCTTTACGAAGTAATTTTCTCTCAAATTCATCCAACCAGCATATCATAAGTGTGAAACCTTAAAAACTGCGAATTTGATACATCAAAAAAGGCACTGATAAGTGCCTTTTTCTGCGTGTTTTTTGGGTTTAACGCGAAACTGCTCATGGCTAATTTTACTTATTGTGCCATTATGCTATCGACAAAATTAAACCACTCAAGTATAATGATGCTAATCAAACTTGGTTCATATGTCTAATCTTTTTTGTTCCTTCACTTATGCGGTTGATATCTTGTTTTAAGATATTGATCCACGTTTTCAGACGCCGCATAAGTAGAAGGGGCATAAATTTATGATCAACTTTAAAATAGACGCGGTAAACGCGTCTATTTTTTTATAAGTTTTTTATGCCAGCAAAGTTTTCACCGTATCTGCCATTGTGGTTAGTATCAGGGCGCAAGAAGTAGCGCCAGCATCCAACACACCTTTAGAACGGTCTCCCAGCCGACTGGCCCGGCCGAATTTAGCCACCAAATCCACTGTATAATCGCGGCCTTCTTGCGTCGCTTTTTTCATCGCATCCAATGCTTCAGTAAAGCTTTTCCCGTCAGCTACCGCTTGTCCAAACGCTGCCTCGGCAGGCATCAGGGCGTCCATCAGGGTTTTATCGCCCACTTTGGCTTCCACAATTTCGTGCAAACCGTCCACAGCCGCTTTTAACATGGCCATAAATTCAGCTTCATCAATGACCTCTTTCCCGTCTATTACTTCACCCATCTGCATAAACAAGGTGCCGTATAACGGCCCCATGGAACCGCCAATTTCGGTAAACAACACGGTACCCAGCGTATCCAGCGCTTCAGCAAACGGAATATCTTCATTCCTGATGCGCGCTTCGCACAGCGAAAACCCTTTGTTCATGTTAATCCCGTGGTCTCCGTCGCCAATTGCGCCATCCACTTCACTTAAGTATTCTTTATTATCTTGAATCGCCTTGATCATATTCATGACGATGACTTTGCCTTCGGCATTTTTGAATCCAGCCATTTTGATTACTCTCCTATCTTTTTTCCTGTACTAAACCCGGTGTATTAACACTTTCATCAATCAAGGTCTTTAGCTCATCATCTGTTTTCATCATGGTCAAGGTTACACCCATCATATCCAATGATGTAAAATAGTTGCCAACATAATTATGATAAACTTTAATACCTTTATCAGCAAGCAGCGTCTCAACCTTGTTGTACAGAATATAAAGTTCCATCACGGGTGTTGCGCCCAACCCAGAGATTAAGACTACCGCTTCATCGCCACTGTTAAACAGCCCATCACCAAGGATAATATCCACCATGCGTTCAGCCATTTGGTCAGCCGATTCTAGATCGACCACTTCAATCCCCGGTTCACCGTGGTGACCAATGCCCACTTCCATCTTGCCTTCTTCGATATGAAAGTTTGGCTTACCATTAGAAGGGATTGTACAGGAGGAAAGTCCAATCCCTACACTTCTGGTGTTGTCAATTGCCTTTTGAGCGGTGTCAATCACTTCGTCTAACGAAGCGCCCTGTGCTGCTTTTGCGCCCGCACACTTCCACATCAATATTTCACCGGCGACGCCTCTTCTTTTTTCCGCTTCGTTCTTAGGTGCCGAGGCGACGTCGTCGTTTGCAACCACTGTTTTAACTGTAATACCGGCTTTTTGCGCCATTTTGGCGGCCATCTTCACGTTCATATTATCGCCAGCATAGTTGCCATAAAGGCAAGCCACGCCTTGCCCGGCGTCTGCTTCTACAAAAGCGTCATAGAACGCTTTGGCGGTCGGCGAAGAAAAAATCTCACCCACGGCCACGGCATCCACCATGTTTTTTCCAAGATACCCAATAAACGCAGGTTTGTGCCCCGAACCCCCTCCAGTAACAATGCCCACTCGGCCAGGTTTTTTGGCAAACTTGCTTTTCAAAACCCGCGCGTTTTCCGTGTTTTCCAACACATCACTGTGCGATTTTACAAAGCCTTTCAGCATATCTTCAACCACTAAATCTGGATCATTAATAATTCTTTGCATGTGTTTTCTCCCTCTCAATCTCTATTTTTCTTAAAATCTTTAGCCAATGTGCTTAGATTCGTAATCGGTAATGGCTTTTACTTTGGGTGTGGAACTGCCGTCTTTAAACGTAAGCCCCAGCCAAAGCTCGACAAACTTTAACGCCGTAAAGGGTGCGATAATTCTGGCCCCCATACACATGATCTGTGCGTTGTTACTTAAAACAGAGCGTTCCACCGAAAGAATATCGTGGCACACCGCAGCACGGATGCCCTTTACCTTATTGGCCGCCATAGCCATGCCAATGCCTGTGCCACAAATCAGAATGCCCCTGGAACCCGCATCAGCCGCCACTTTTTCAGACAAATCGGTGGCTACCTCTGGGTAAAGCACCGGGTTTTTATCATAGCAGCCGCAATCGACCACGTCATAATTATTGGTTTTTAAAAAGCCAATAATCTCTCCTTTCATCTCAAAGCCTGCTTCATCGCTACCTATATATATCTTCATGTCTTTGTTTTCCCCTATACTAAAGTCTGTTTTGCTTAAAAAAAATCCTCGCCGCCGTGTAAATCTTACGGTACCAGCAAGGACTTTTATATACATCTATTTACACAGTTTCTGCAATACGTTTTAGGTTTTTTAAGCCTTCCCTTGCCAGCTCTTCTCCAGTTTCGGCAAACGTCCGCCAGATGGCACAGTTGCCTGCCAACTCTTCAAAGCTGGGGTCAAAGGATTCAATGGTCAATGGGCCTTCATAGCCCACTTTGGCCACCGCTTCAAAAAACTCTTTAAACGGCACAAGTCCGGTACCGGGAATACCCCGGTCATTTTCATTCACATGAATATAGCCCAAGTATTCTTTACCACAGGCTTCCACCGCACCCGCAAAACTCTTTTCTTCGCGAATCATATGGAAACAATCCAAGTGCACTTTTACATTGTCGGTGCCAACGTCCTTGCAAAACTTAACGGCATCTTCGGCAATATTTAAAAAGAAGGTTTCAAACCGATTCACACACTCTACACAGACAATCACATCGCCCGTTTTTTTCGCATAATCGGCCACTTGTTTCATGCTTTCTACGCCCCAATCCCATTCCTGGTCGGTACGCGGGCGTTTGGTGATATAACCCCACGCCGCATAGTTAACGCCGCCCAAGATGGGTGACCCTAGCTCATTGCAGATATCCACGCATTTCTTCATCGCTTTTACCGCTTGAGCCCGTACTTGTTCGTCTGGCGAGATGGGGTTGGTTTCGCTGGTTAGGGTGGTTGTACATACGCAGTCAATCCCTACGCGGTTCAGTTCTTTTTTAACCAGTTCGGTTGGAAAAGTAAATGGGTTTGCAATAGCAAAGTCGATAACTTCAAATCCCATTTCCTTGGCTTTTTCAATAATCCACAGGTCCTTTTCGCTAAAGGCTTCGGCCCATATAAAGCTATCTACACCAAATTTAAAATTCATATTTTTATCCCCCTTAAACCCTCTTGGGTACTTCGGTATTGTTGTTGGCAAAGTTTTGGAGGATAACCAAAGGCTCGCAGGTGCTGTTGTTGGTGATGGTAATGCCCTTGGCCGCCGCATCGTCGGAAACAAAGAACTCATCCGCCGAAACATCTTCAACCCGTAACAGACCCGGTGCTTCGCACTTAAATTCGCCAAAGCTGCCAAAGCCCTGTACCACCAACGCACAGTAGCACGCGGCATCTTTAACAGTCACACTAGCCCCTGGGGCTACGGTAATCTCTTTACCCGCAATCCACTCATTGGCGTAAGCTATCCATTGTTCGCTCAACCCCGCTTGGTCGGTTTTTCTGGGTTTAGGTTCTCTATAGTAAGTCTCTTTATAATCTTTTCTGGTGCTTTCTTCCCAATCAATCTGGGCAAACAGGGCATCAATGTCGCCCTTTTCATCTTCGGGCTGACATCCGGTCAACAGATCCTCGCCATTCACCTCACCCATGGTGACATTTTCCATAATGGTGTTGACATCACTGTTCCACTGTGGCTCATAAGTCACCACCGAAGCGGGGGCGTGTATAACGCCCGCAGGTGTATACCAACCAGAACCCAATTTTATGCGATAAGCTCTTGAAAGTTCTGTAATTCGGGTGTCTCTGTTGGCATAATTTCTCAAGCAGTCTTTCACCGCTTCTTTAGTGGTGGATGGGTCAAACCCAAAGTATGTCAGCGGAAAGCGCCCTAAGTATGCATTGTACTGAATTGGGAAATAATAGGCTTCAGGCTTTCCGTGTTTACCTATTTTGTTTGCTTTTTCTTCACTTAAATGCAAGTGATGAAACAGCGGTTTTTCGTAATCATACAGTTTGGCAAAGGTCGGCCAGGTCCCGTATTCTTTATACAGCGTATCGCCAATCAAATCGGCTTTCAGTGCATCGACCACTTCCGAGAACAGCACTTTTTCGCCAGCTTCGCTTACCACATAGCTCATGCCTTCGGTAGGTCCTGTTTTTGGGCCGTTAAGCGCCACAGTGACCGAACCCAGCCAACGTTCGCAGATACCGCCGCGGTCCATGCCAAACGCAAAGTAGTCGTCCGGATGCAGGCGCAGTCTCTTTCCCGGCTCGTTAAATGAGCGCGGAACCCATGTTGGCGCCAATTTCAATACGCCTTTTCCTTTATCAAATATCGCTCTAATCTCTTCAGATTTCATAACTACTCCTTCTTGCAATTCACGTGTTGCATGGTTAATTTTATGTCTTTTCTTAAAAAAGCCTATAGGCTATAGTATTTCACCTTATCAGCATCGTTAAACAAATCGATTTTTTGTTCAATCACTTTTTTCATCACTTTAATGGATTCAACATACAGCTCAAACGGTTCCCGTATTTTGCTGTCTGCTGCCAACACGGTTCTTAAGTGCTGATACATCGCATCCTTGGTGTCCGAGGAAATGTTGATCTTGTTAACGCCGCGTTTAACACTTTCGGCAATCTCAGAATCCGGATTAGCCGAGCCGCCATGAAGCACGATAGGTACCGAAATCTTAGATTTAATTTCGCTAAGTAAATCCTGCTTAAGTTCTGGCTTAAACCCTTTGGGGTAAATACCGTGTGCGGTGCCGATGGCTACAGCGAGACAGTCGATGCCAGTTTCTTTAACAAACTTTACTGCATCTGCCGGGTCGGTGTAGATAATCTCTTCGCT
>JBFLKV010000140.1:0-4606 GCA_040883365.1 Eubacteriales bacterium | reverse complement strand
TTTTCGATCAATTCGTTTGCCGCATCAATCTTTTCGATGAATTCTTTGTATTTAGTATCTTTTTTTGCTAAAGCGGCGCGTCCCATCGCATTGATATTTGCTTCAATATCACGCTTTGCCTGATTAATTTCACTGTTTAGTTTTGTAATGGTGGATAAGTTCTTGGTTTTATCCGAAACATTTTTGCTCAATTTGTTAACTGATTCTGTAACATTATCAAAAAATCCCATGGTAACCTCCATTAATAGGGTACTTTTGCCTTGTTCGCATATTATTTGGCTTTTCTTCTATATCTATTATATCGCGTATGAACTTTGGCTGTCAACGCTAGGGGAAAACCCTTATAAAACATTTACCCCATGTTCATATGTTTAAACAATTCAAACAAAAAACTTAGGTATATGCGCTTGGGATAGGGCTTTTACTGGTTATTTTTTATTGAACAAAAACATGTCTAATTTGCGATATGAAGTTACAACAGACGAAAACAATTCTTATGAAAATCAATGATGCCGTCTCGTTTCATGGCAGAGAGCTCACGCGAGAGGGCGCTGCGCTCCACATTTAAATATTCGGCCATACCGCTACGGTCGAAGGGCACACAAAAAGCACGGGTGCCGCTGTCTTTTGCGGTTTTGCTCAGGTAAGCCAGCACTTTTTCGCGGACGCTGGACTTTAAGAGACAGGACAAACGGTCATGCAGTTCCAGGCCCTTCTCGGCTACGATGCCGATATAGTTCTTTAAAAGTTGATCGTGACCCGCACAGTTATTTTTGCATCGTGAAAGTACGCGGGCGAAGGGGATTTTCAGCACTTCTGCGTCTTCCAGCGCTTGTACCGAAACGGGACTGAGATGGTCTTTGCTGGACGCCAAGATCGCACCGATCTCACTGCCTTTTTTAAGCAGGGTGATGGTGACGATGCGTCCCGATTCATCCGTCTTCATCGCGCGGCCTTTGCCGGACAAAAGAATACCGAACTCGGAAACCAGACTGCCTTCTTCCAGAATGATTTCGTTTTTCTGGTATGATACGCGCCGGGCGTGGGTACAACGAAGCAAATCGGGAATATCCTTCGGCGGGATGGAAGAAAACAAAGGTATTTCAGTTAAAGTAGAAAGATAATTTTTCATCATATTACGTTGCGTGCGCAACATACTCCTGTTTGTGAATTATAGTACAATCTTTTTGTAAACGCAAGGAAAGGTGAAATTATAATATGAGTAATAAACAAAAAATTCTCTGGATTACACGCACAGCCATCCTTTTGGCCTTATTGTTGGTATTGCAGACAGTCAGCAAGCCGCTTGGGCAATTGGTGACCGGTTCGTTGGTGAATATGGTTTTGGTGGTCGCCGTGATGGTGGCAGGACTCGCTTCGGGTTTGACCGTAGCGATTGTCTCTCCGTTATTAGCGACGCTTTTGGGCATCAGTGCGATGTGGGTGCTGGTACCGTTTATCGCGCTCGGCAATGTGGTTTTGGTTTTGCTATGGTACTTCATCGGCAACCGTAAAAAAGGAAAGACAGCCGTTAACTATGGCATCGCATGGGTAACCGCAGCTGTGGCAAAATTCGTTGTCCTGTTTGTCTGTGTGGCACAAATCGCCGTACCACTGATTTTGCAGCTACCTGAACCCAAAGCTTCGGTTGTATCGGGTATGTTCTCATTCCCGCAGCTATTCACTGCATTGATTGGTGGGGCAGTGGCGATGCTGATTATCCCTGTGCTTAAAAAAGCTGTAAACAAATAAAAAAAAGTAGTCTATTGACTAAAGCCGCAAAAGCGAAATGCTTAAGGCGGCTTTTTTGTTTTTATTCCTTATGGATAAAAAATACGCCCATCCGTCTAGATGTGCGTACTGTTTTTTGCTGGCGCGCCTACCGCGATTCGAACGCGGGGCCTTTCGCTTAGGAGGCGAACGCTCTATCCAGCTGAGCTATAAGCGCTAGATTTTATGCCCACCAATTATAGAAGATGGTGGGCGGGATTGTCAATATCAATAAGGGCTTTAATCCGTAAAACTGCTGTTAAAGTGTCGGTCACGATAAGCGGAATAGCGGGTTTGCTGGAGCATCTGAATATCCGATCCTCGCGAGTTGTAGGATGCTTTTAGAAGAATCGGAGTTAAGATGGACGAAACGATTACGAGAATAACAATCGGCGTTAAGTGCTCGTGTGGAATCAGCCCGGCACTGACGCCGCGATCAGCCACAATCAGCGCCACTTCGCCTCTGGCCATCATGCCGATACCGGTACGCAGACTCTGCGGAAAACTGAAACCCGAAAGCCTTGCACCCACACCGCCACCGATGATTTTTGAAAGCAAAGCGACCGCGATTAACGCCACAGTAAACCATATGACGTCCGGGGTAAAGTTATCGATTTTGGCGCGAAGCCCGATGCTGGCAAAAAACACAGGTGAGAATAGCATGTAGGAGGTGACCTCCACTTTGCTGTTGACGTAACCCGAAAGGGTGATATTGGAAATCATGGCGCCTGCAAGATATGCGCCGGTGATATCGGCCACACCAAAGAAATGCTCAGCCGAATAGGAAAGCAAAAGGCAAAAGACCAACGAGTACACAGGTACGCGACGTTTTCTGCCGTGTTTTTTGGAAAGATATTTGAAAAGGAAATAGAAGCCGGCACCGGTGACGCCCGCAAAGACGAAGAAGCCCAAGATTTTTAGGATGACAACACCGACGTGAATGGAAGCATCCCCAAGGCTCATCAGAACCGTTAGTGCGATGATACCGACGATATCATCAATCACGGCTGCGCCTAAAATGGCAGTACCCGTTTTGGTGGAAAGCTTGCCCATTTCTCGCAAGGTCTCCACAGAAATCGTGACCGATGTGGCCATGAGGATAATGCCGATAAAGATGTTTTCTAAAACCTGTTTGGTATCGGTGAATGCAAAACCGCCGTGAAAGGCAGATGCGATTAGAAAACCACCACCCAAGGGAATAACCACGCCGAAAATGGCGATAATAAAGGACGCTTTTCCTGTTTGTTTCAGCTGTTTGATATCGGTTTCCATCCCCGCCATAAACATGATGAAGATGACACCAAGCTCGGCCATCATGGACAAAAAGGTCGTTTCTTCCACTAAACCTAAGATGTTCGGTCCCAAGATGAGGCCGGCAATCAGCGCACCCACCACCTGTGGCATGTGCAGTTTGCGTGAGAGCATGCCAAGCACTTTGGTAGCCAGCAGAATGAGCGCCAAATGCAAAAAGAAATCATAAGAAATCATTATTCGGTTTTCACTTTCTATAAAAAATTATAAAGGCTGTGTAGCCTTAAAAACAGGTTTCGATAATAATGTTTACGAGGCTAATTGTACATATAATTATCAAAGCTGTCAAATTGCTGGGAAAGGCATCAAACGCTTGGATTTGCGCACCTTATGGTGAGGCCGTGCTCAAAATCACTGTAATCCAAAATTAACACGGTTGAGATTTTTTCAACGGTAAAGCTTTTCATAAACTTTAGAATATCAAAAGTAAAAAGCAAGGGGAACAACGGCTTTTGCTCAGATTCGCGGATTGTGTTTTCTTTGAAATATTGCTTCCTAAAATCGCGGCGCGAAGGCGTTAGGATATGGGTAGGCAGGCGCGGGCGCTTTCTTTTGTTCATCGCTTCAAACAACAGCATTTCCTGCGCCAAATCGGCGCCGACATCGTCACAGAATCGCCAGAGCAGGTCAATCAGTTGCATCTCGGATGTTTTTTTAATTTCGATTTGACGGGATGCGATGGTATTGTTTAACTTTTCAAACACACTAAAGGCAGAGCCGAGATGACGAGTGAGTAATAGAATGGTGTGTTTAAAAAGTCCGCTGTTGTAGAACCGCTTTAGCAGATATTCGAGCGTTTCAAGAAGGTCTTTGTCTTCTTCCGAAAGCCAAGGTGTTTTGATAAATTCATAGGGAGCCGCCACCTCGTATTCAATGCCGAAGGACTCAGCCTGGGCGCGCAAAGGCGCGCCTTTTAGCATTTTAAGAAAACCCAATTGCAGATTATCTGCACCCAAGGAAAAGACATCGTCAAACGATTGCTTAAATTCCGATAAACCCTCAAAGGGCAGACCCGCGATGAGATCCACATGAATATGCATGTTTTGTTGCTTGACCAGTTGCCTGATTTTCGGGGCGAAAGCAGTGAAATCTTCTCTGCGATTAATCGCTGAAAGTGTGGGTGCGTGGGTTGACTGGATGCCGAGTTCCAACTGGAAGATGCCGGGTTTGGCTTGGGCGAGGCAGGCTAAAAGGGTTTCGTCCAAAAGGCTGGGCGCCAGTTCCAGATGAAAACACGTATTCTGGCTGTTTGCCATAATGAAATTTAAGATATCAATGGCGCGCTTTCGATTGGTGTTAAATGTGCGATCCACAAATTTAACAATTTTTAACCCGGCCTGAATAAAAGTCAAGATATCCCGCTTGACGATATCCACCGGCTTTTCACGATATCCGCCGGACTCGGAAGACAAACAAAAAGCGCAGGCAAACGGACATCCCCGACTGGCCTCATAGTAAATCACACGGTTTTTAAGGCCATTGATATCAGGATAGGGGAAGGGAGCGGTATCAAACTGATTACCGA
>JBFLKV010000139.1:0-8557 GCA_040883365.1 Eubacteriales bacterium | reverse complement strand
GTTGCGAGCGTTAAGGATATCGGAGAAATTAAGATTGATCAGGTGTGTATCGGTTCTTGCACCAACTCGTCTTATATGGACATGATGAAAGTGGCAAGCATCCTTAAAGGCAAGACCGTTGCCGAGAATGTCAGCCTCACCATCTCCCCCGGATCTAAGCAGGTGCTCACCATGCTGGCCGAGAACGGCGCCCTTGCGGATATGATTGCGGCAGGTGCCCGTATTTTGGAAAGCGCATGCGGACCGTGCATTGGCATGGGTCAAAGCCCGAAATCGGACGCGGTGTCTTTGCGTTCCTTTAACCGTAATTTCTTTGGTCGAAGCGGAACCCAATCGGCGAAGGTTTACTTGGTCAGCCCCGAAGTGGCGGCGGTTTCCGCGACCACAGGTGTTCTGACCGACCCGACTGCGGCGGATATTGATTTGGCTGCGATTGCGGCCATCAAAGAGCCTGCACAGTTTTTGATTAATGATAACCTAATCGTACCGCCGGCAGAAAAAGCCAGCGATGTGGAGGTGCAACGCGGAACCAATATCAAGCCCTTCCCGTTGAACACCGCACTGGGCGAGATTTCAGAAGGCAAAGTGCTCTTAAAGATGGAGGACAACATCACCACCGACCATATTATGCCCTCCAACGCAAAGCTTCTGCCCTATCGGTCCAACATTCCACACCTCAGTGACTACTGCTTGGCGCCTGTGGATGAAACGTTCCCGGCCAGAGCCAAAGCCGAAGGCGGCGGATTCTTGATTGCAGGACACAACTATGGACAGGGTTCCAGCCGTGAACATGCTGCATTGGTGCCGCTGTATCTTGGTATCAAAGGCGTGATCTGTAAATCGTTTGCACGGATTCATATGGCCAATCTCATCAACTCAGGGATTTTACCGCTGGTGTTTAAAGACGAGGCTGATTATGATAGAATCGACACTGAGGACGAATTGGTGATAACGGATTCGGTAAACAAAGTTTTGGGCACGACAGAATTTACCGTGGAAAACAAAACCAAAGGGTTTACTTTCCCGGTTGTTTTGGAAACATCCGAGCGTTTAAGAAAAGTCATCGTGGAAGGCGGCTTGCTGAACTACACCAAGAAAAACGCATAAAAATTTAAGTGAAAAAGGAGATGACCCATTAGAGTTAAAACAATTAAGCTTGAAAAAGCAAATGTATTTTTGTTGATTAAAGAGGAAAATTGTATTCTGGTCGACACCGCCCTTTCGGGCGACGGACCAGAGATTCTAAGAGCCATTGAAAAAACCGGATTAAACTTAAAATATATTATCATCACACACGCGCATTATGACCATGCCGGATCGCTCGGCGTGGTTCAAAAAGCGACGGGAGTTCCGGTGATTTGCAGTACCTATGAGATGCCACATCTTAAAAGTGGAGAAACCAGCGTTATCCAGCCGCAGGGTGTGACCATGGCGGATTTGGTGAAGTCCATTGGGCTTTCGGACAAGGACACCCAAAGGCTTGAGGCGACAAATGCCGAGTATATTGCGTTTGATGATGTTTTTGATCTGCGGACGCTCGGGTTTGATGGATACATCAAGGTGCTGGCCGGACATACGCCGGGCAGTGCGTGCGTGTTTACGCCCGAGGATATCATCTGTGGCGACACGGTATTTAACGTTTCACCGCGACATTTTCCACCCATCTACAGCGACAAAGCGGCGCTGATTGAGACATTTCATTTTTTGAAAAACAGCGGATGCCGCTATATCTATCCTGCGCATGGCAAAAGGATGAGGCTTTCCGAGCTTAAGCTGGATTGGCCGGAAAACGAATAGAGAATAAAAAATGTACAAAGATTTAACACCGAGAGGATTCATGCCTGTCGGTGTTTTATTATGGTATAATATCGCCATACGGAGAATGAATAATGAGTGAATTTACCCATCTACATGTCCATACTGAATACAGCCTTCTGGACGGCGCAAGCCGTCTGGATGATTTGATTGCGTCGGCCAAAGAAAAAGGTATGACATCGCTGGCCATCACTGACCATGGTGTCATGTATGGTGTTGCGGAGTTCTTTAAAAAATGTGTGAAGGCAGGCATCAAGCCGATTTTGGGCTGCGAGATGTATGCCGTAAAAGATATGACCGAAAAGACCAAAGCCTATCGCGAATATGCGCATCTGGTTTTGTTGGCCAAAAATCAGCAAGGATACCAGAACCTGATGCGTCTGGTGTCCATGGGTTTTTTGGAAGGGTTCTATCATAAACCCAGAATCGACTATAAAACACTGGGCAAGTTTAGCGAAGGGCTGGTGTGCCTTTCGGCGTGCCTTGCGGGCGATATTCCGCAAGCGCTATTAAATGGCGATTATGCCGGGGCGAAAGACTTGGCTTTGCAACTAAAGGATATGTTCGGCGATGATTTTTATATCGAGCTGCAGGACCATGGCTTGGCCGAGCAAAAGCAGACCAATCCGGACTTAATCAAGATTGCCAAGGAATGTGATATTTCTTTGGTTGTGACAAACGACGTACATTATGTAAACAAAGAGGACGCGCAGGCGCAGGACGTTTTGCTGTGCATCCAAACGCGTAATTTCTTGGATGATGAAAACCGCATGAAGTTTTCCACTGAGGAGTTTTACCTTAAATCGGCTGAGGAAATGGCCGAGCTGTTCCCCGACCATCCCGAAGCGATGACGAATACCAATGAAGTCGCGGACAAGTGCAAAGTTAAGCTGGAGTTTGGCACCTATCATATGCCAGTGTTTGAATTGCCAGACGGCACCGACCACCAAGCCTTCTTAAAAGATCGTGTTTTCGAAGGCTTAGCCTATCGGTATGGCGACATCACGCCCGAATTAAGCGAGCGCGCCGAATATGAACTTTCGGTCATCGGCAACATGGGATTCACCGATTATTTTTTAATCACGTGGGATTTTATTAAATTTGCAAAAGACCGGGGCATCGTGGTGGGCCCGGGCAGAGGCAGTGCGGCGGGCAGTATTGTGGCGTATGCCTTAAGAATCACCGACATTGACCCGATTGAATTCACGTTGCTGTTTGAACGATTTTTAAACCCTGAGCGGATCAGCATGCCGGATATCGATATCGATTTTTGCATTGAACGTCGGCAGGAAGTGATCGATTATGTGGTGCAAAAATACGGCGAGCAGAACGTGGCGCAGATTATCACCTTTGGTACCCTTGGCGCCAAACAGGCTGTGCACGACGTGGCTAGAGTCATGCGTTTTCCGTTCGGTGAAGCGGTGCGCATCGCCAAGCTTATTCCCGGCGGGCCAGGAGTGACGCTGAAAAGCGCCTTGGAAGACAGTGAGCCGTTCCGACGGGAATACGAAACCAAGCCCGAAGTAAAAGAACTCATCGACATGTGCATGAAGCTGGAGAGCATCCCCCGCCATGCGTCCACACACGCGGCAGGCGTGGTGATTGCTAAAAAACCAGTGTTGGAATATGTCCCTTTGCAGATTAACCCGAAGGATGATTCGGTGATTACGCAGTTCCCTATGGGGCTTTTGGAGGAACTGGGGCTTTTAAAGATGGA
Organism: Eubacteriales bacterium; assembly: GCA_040883365.1. GTDB lineage: Bacteria > Bacillota > Clostridia > Christensenellales > CALMFG01 > CALMFG01. The sequence continues at coordinate 5,025 of JBFLKV010000139.1, read as the reverse complement.
TTTTTTGGGTTTGCGAAACCTAACTGTCATTCGCGATACGCTGACCATGGTGGAAGAAGCGACAGGCGAGAGCATCGATTTTGGCAATATGGCGTATGATGACCCAGGGGTTTATGCCTTGATTACGTCGGCGGATACCGACGGGGTGTTCCAGCTGGAAAGCCCGGGCATGCGGCGGTTGATGCAACAGCTAAAGCCCAGCAATATGTCGGATATAATGGTGGGGATTTCGCTTTTCCGCCCCGGACCGATGGATAGTATCCCCACGTATATCGCGTCTAAAAACCATCCGGAAAAAGTGCGGTATGATCATCCCAGCCTTGAGAAAACCTTAAAAGAAACCTACGGGTGTATTGTTTATCAAGAACAGGTGATGCAGATTGTGCAGGATATGGCGGGCTACAGTCTGGGCCGTGCCGATTTGGTGCGTCGCGCAATGAGCAAGAAAAAAGCGGACGTGATGGCCAAAGAGCGGGAAGTGTTTATCTTTGGGGATTCCGCACAAGGTGTGGATGGTGCGATTAAGCGCGGTATCGACCAAAGAACCGCCGAGAAGGTATTTAACCAGATGACCGATTTTGCGCAGTATGCGTTTAATAAGAGTCATGCATGCGCATATGCCGCCATTGCCTATCAAACCGCATATTTAAAAGTGCATTATAAGCGCGAGTTCATGACCGCGCTGCTTAATAGCTTTATCGGCTCACCGGACAAAACGGCGGCGTATATACAGTATCTTAAAAAATCGGGCATCAAGGTGTTGCCGCCGGATATCAATATTTCGGGGCCGCGCTTTCGGGTGGACGGCGAGAGCATTCGCTTTGGGTTCTCAGCCATTCGGGACGTGGGCGGCAAGGCCTCAATGGAGATTGTGCGCATCCGAAAAGAAAAAGCGTATGCTGATTTTTTGGACTTTATCAAGCGTACGCATGGCATCATCAACAAAAAAGCGCTGGAAGGACTGATTCTGGCCGGTTGCTTTGACCGATTTGGCAACACGCGAAGCAGTTTGATGAGCGTGTATGAGCGCGCGATGAAGAGTGTGGCCGATGACGATAAAAAAGTGATCGACGGGCAGATGAGTTTGTTTGACGAAAGCTTTGGGATTTCGGCCGATCAGGGCATCAGCATTCCTGACTTAAAAGAATATGACACTCGGCAACTCCTATCTTTAGAAAAACAGACGACGGGCTCTTACCTAAGCGGACATCCTTTGGAAGCGTATGAAGCGGAGCTGGAAGCACGGCCGCATAACACCTATAAGATTTTATCTTCCGCCAGTGACCCTTCAACCGCATCGTATTATGAAGGGCGCGAAGTGGAGCTACTTGGCATCCTTGGCGACGTAAAACGCAGAGCCACCAAGGATAAACGCGCCTATGCCTTGGCGACGTTGGAGGACCTATATTCCATCATCGATGTTATCGTTTTTCAAGGACCTTTGGCAGATGCGGAACCGCTACTGTACAACGACAATATCGTCAAGATGCGCGGACGCGTGGACATCAAAGAAGGCGAAGCGCCCAAGATTATTCTAGAAAAGTTGACGCCGGTTTTAAAAGCGGATGATAATTATGCGGGCAAAATGCTGTATGTCAAAATTCCGGCGATGTACGGCGAGAGCACAGAAAAGCTGATTAATGTGCTAAAAAAATATCCGGGGAAATCCCCCACCACCGTGCATATGGAAGCGACCAAAAAAACTATGGTGACCAACGGCGGGTATGGGGTGACCTACACCAAGAATTTAATTGACAACCTAAAAATCGCTTTTGGGGAAGCCAATGTGGTGGTCAAATAGCTACGCAGGATATCATTGGCGCGCAATTAACAGATTGTGTTAATATAGCCTTTTTGATATACTAAACGGGAAACAAAAAGGAAAAAAACGGCGACACGAAAAAGGGGATAGAAATGGAAGATATGAAAGAACTTATTCAGGATTATATTGTGGTTAAAGCGTTGGAAGACGGCGTGAACATTATCGGCATGACCCGAGGCAGCGCGACCAAGTTTCATCATACCGAAAAAATGGATGCGGGCGAAGTGATGGTGGCGCAGTTTACCGAAAACACATCGGCTATGAAGATTCGCGGTAAAGCCAGAATACTCACCAAATACGGCGAGGTGGAAAGCGGAAAATAAGAAATTTTGGCGTGCGAAAAAGCGTCTTAAAAAATAGATTTTAATAGTTTTCAAGGAGAGTCAGATGAAAAGAATAGGTGTTTTAACAAGCGGTGGCGATACGCCGGGCATGAACGCGGCGATTCGTGCGGTGGTAAAAATGGCGCGCGTCAACGGGATCAGCGTGATGGGCATCACCAAAGGCTATCAGGGTCTGATCGATGGCCGTGTGCACGAGATGCACCGCGCAGAAGTGCACGACATTGTGGGGCAAGGCGGAACGATTCTAAAGACCGCGCGATCCAAGGAATTTATGACCGAAGAAGGCCAGCAAAAAGCCATTCAAGTGCTAAAGGCATTTGATATTGAAGGGCTTGTCATTATTGGGGGGGACGGCAGCTATAAAGGCGCCAAAACCCTTTGGAAGAAAGGCGTGCCCACCATTGGGCTACCCGGCACCATTGACAATGACTTGGCCTATACTGATTTTACCATTGGCTTTAACACGGCGGTCAGCGGAGTAACCGGAGAGATTAGGAAAATCCGGGACACGATGGAGAGCCATGAGCGGGTAGGAGTTATTGAAGTTATGGGTAACCGTTGCGGCGATATTGCGCTGTTTTCCGGCGTAGCCGGGGGCGCGGAGCATATCCTGGTGCCCGAAGTGCCGTTTGATCTGGACGCCATCTGTGACGACTTGGTACACGACCGTATTCGCGGCAAACTGACCAGCATTATCATGATCAGCGAAGGCGCCGGAAAAGGCGAATCGCTGGCCAACTATATCCATGCTAAAACAGGCATTGATGTGAAGGCTATTGTGCTGGGGTACATCCAACGGGGCGGAAAACCAACCGTTGACGACCGCATCCTTTCCAGCCGCTTGGGCGTGCGCGCTGTTGAGCTTTTGATGGAAGGCAAAGCAGGCCGCGTGGTGGGCATCCGCGATAATCAGGTGGTGGACGACGACATCGACGAAGCTTTGGCGATGGAACCCAAGTTTGATCAAAAGCTGTATGAGATGGCGGGCACGTTAACCAGTCTATAAAACCGAATTTAAACAATAGGGACAAAGGATATCTTTGTCCTTTTTTTATAAAAGCAAAGAATAAGTGTTAGAATAATAAGAAGAACAAAAAGTCTGGCATAAGTGAAAAAACAAAAGAGAGTATGAAGAAGGAACTTACAAAGGCAGTACTTCTGTTTATCTCGACAGCTCACTGGTAGATTTAAGGATTGCTTGATTTATGTGAACACTGCCATTAATTCAATGAAGAATGAGCTGGGCGAGGAGTTAGACTCCGAATTGAAAAGAGAATATCAGCATTCAGATGTACGCTATCAAGAATACGAAGTAGGATAAAGAGAATAACAGACAACGCTAAACGATTAAAGGAGGAAAGGGATTATGGTATCGACCGAAAACTTATTTTCTTTAAAAGGAAAAACAGCCATCGTCACCGGCGGAACCAGCGGCATCGGGCGCAATGTGGCCGACTATTTAGCTTCGGCTGGCGCCAATATCGCCATCGTCGGCACGCGAAAAACGGCGGCTTTGGATATTGCAAAGCAGATACAATCGGATTATTCGGTGTCGACCGTGGGCATTGCTTGTGATGTGACCAACCCAAAGGCCGTGGATGAAATGATCGATGAGGTGTCCAAAACCATCGGCACGGCGGATGTGCTTTTCAACAATGCCGGTATCAACATCAGCGGCGATGCCATCGATATGCCTTTTGATGATTGGAAAAAGGTGTTGGATGTCAACGTAAATGGTGTATTTCTCACTGCGCGCGCGTTTGCCAAAAAACTGATTGCCGAAGGTAAGCCGGGGTCTGTGATTAATATGGCGTCTATTTCGGCGTCCATCATTAACCTACCTCAAAGCCAAACAGCCTATAATACATCCAAAGCCGGGGTACGCCACATGACCAAATCTTTGGCGATTGAATGGGTAAAGCACGGCATACGTGTCAATTCCGTCAGCCCGGGTTATGTATGGACCGAGATGAATCAGATTGTCCCCGAAAAAATTACTAAGGTTTGGATGGACTATACGCCATTAAAGCGTTTTGCACAGCCGGACGAAATTGCCGGAGCGGTCATCTTTTTTGCTAGTGATGCATCCAGCTACTGTACCGGGTCCGATTTGCTTATTGATGGTGGATTTACCTGCTTATGATTTTTCTTGTGAGAGATGATAGGAAAGGAAGCGTCAATGTATGATGCATATCAACCTTTTAAAAGCCGAAAAGAAAGATGTTTTGATTCTTTTAGAGGTACAAAAGCTCGCCTTTAAACCGTTATATGAAATTTATCATGATGAACAAAGCCCGTATTTGCATACAACGGCAGACATGCAGGCGCGAATGGATATGCCGGGCAGTGACTGCTACAAAATCCTTCTGGATGAAACGATTGTTGGTGTTGTGCGTATCGTTCAGCACAATCCAACCCGTTTTCAACTGGTGAGCGTATCGATTTTGCCGGAATATCAAAACAGAGGGATTGCGCAAAAAGCAATTGCTCTGGCAGAATCGCTTTACCCCGAGGCACAGACATGGTCTTTGGATTTTCCTATTGATCGCCCAATGAATAAAAAATGCTATGAAAACTTAGGGTATCGGGATACGGGAAGACGAGAGAGAATAAACGAAAGATTAACATTAGCGTTTTATGAAAAGAGCGTATCGATGAGAGCATAGGTGCGGCGCCCTTTTTCGAAACCGCAGGCCGCGCCGATAGCGTAAGTGATTTGTGTTACATAAAAGCATATGATGATAAATTGGGGCTTTGGCTGATGCTGGGGCTTCGGCAAAAGAAAAAATTGAGGAGAAACAAAATGAAAAGCAAACGTATTTTTTCTTGTTTGTTGATTTGCGCGCTGATCTTGCTGAT
>JBFLKV010000138.1:0-2970 GCA_040883365.1 Eubacteriales bacterium | reverse complement strand
CTGAATACGCATGAAGATATGCTGAACGATCCCGAAGACTTAACTATCTCTTCATTCACGCAACCGATGAACGATGGCACGCCGATAGGCAACTTGGCCATCACGGATGCAGGCAAGACACTGACGATTTCGGATATACCAGCAAACTGGAACGGTATATTGACCTTTGATTACGTCGTAGTCGATATATACGGCAATCCATCGACAGGTTCGGTGACGCTGACCGTTAACTATAGTAATGATGCGCCGATTGGGAATGATGACACAGCGAGTATGACCGAAGATGGTTCAATTCTCATTGATGTTCTCTATAATGATGTTGATGTGGATACGTTTACTACGCTCAACAATATTCCCGAAATTGACCCGGTGACCGGCGCGAATAAAGAAGAATTGATTCTGCTGGATGCGTTTATTGGCGTATCTGATGCGGTAGTGAGTGTGGAGAGCAATCAAGTTCGGTTTACACCGAGCGCTGACTGGAACGGAGCAAACGTCTTCACCTACACCTTCCGTGACCATTGGGGCGTGGAAAGAACCGCAGAAGTGACCGTGAACGTGGCTGCGGCTGAGGACAACCCGGTGGTGGCGCCGGACAATGGCACAACCGAAGAGGATGTGGCCGTTGTAATCGATCTATTTGCCAACGATTCAGATATTGATATTGACCCTGCTTTGAATAATGATGCTTCCTTACCTGCGCTTTCGGCGGATATCTATGAGGAACTGGATCTTGTTTCGACCGGCTTTGGTGCGGTGACCATTCTTGATGGCCCGGCCTTCCCGACAAGTGGGGGAACCGAGGACAGCGGAACGATACAGATTACTGGCGATGGTATTATCACCTATACGCCACCTCAGGACTGGGTGGGCCGAGTGACCTTCACATATCAGGCAGAGGACAAGGACGGCAACACCGCGCAGTCGGATGTATTCATTTTGATTGGCGCGGTCAATGACCCGCCGTTGCCTCCGACGTTTGTTACACCTATTCAGGACAGCTACTATAAGGACGGACAAACCGTTGCAGTGGCTTGGCTGGAAGGCAGCGATGCGGATAATGACCCGCTGACTTATGTGGTGGATTTCTATGACGGCACCAGCTGGACAAATGGTGTGGCCAGCTTTACGCCAGGACTTACGCTTGCTCATGCATTGGGGCTTACAGGCGTCAATACCGATGTGGCACGGTATCGTGCACGAACCTATGATGGGTTTGCTTATTCGGATTATGCATACAGCGATACATTTATCATTGATAATGAAGCCCCTGTTTCTGTCAGCCCGGCCTTGCAGCTTGCGGACGGTAGCAGCTATATTCCGGGTACATGGGTGAACGAAAACGTCTATGCCTCAGAAAGTGGCGGTTCAGACAGGCTGAGTGTTGAGTATTGGATGGGTATCAACTATGGTCCGTTGTCCGAGTATGCGGAAAACGGAATATTGGCACTGACCACAACCGGCGAATATACCGTAAACTTCGGTACGCAGGATGTTCTTCAAAACTATCGTGTTGTGGCGAACCAAATTGTCAGAATCGATAAACTAAACCCTATCGCACCGACGGTGGTGTTTGATCATACCGACCGTAGAAGAGGGAACGTGACTGTGACTTTCGATAACTATTCTACTGATCCTGGCGGTAGCGGTAACAAGTGGATCATCACACCAAAGGGTGAGAAGTTGCTGATTACCGGCGGCGCGGAATCTCCGTCCTATGACATTAGAAGAAATAATGATTATACTTTTGGCATCATGGATGCCGCGGGCAACCGTACAGACTTTATTGTGACGGTGGATTGGATTATCCCACCGCCCCCGGTCGAGACCAGCGCATCCCCATCCGACGATGATGATGACGATGATGGTGATACGTCGGACTATGACGATGATGATGGTGATGGCGACAAAGATACGGGTGGCCCCGAACCGACACCGCTTAATCAGGAAGACGACGAACAAGATGGCGATGTTATCGGCCAAACGCAAGACGACAAAAAAAGTGGCGGAAAAGATGTGCTGCTAAAGACCAGAAAAGCTGGCGCAGTTGGAGCTGTGGCTGGAAGTTCAATGGGTCTTTTGGGTCTGCTGGTGCTGTGGTTCTTTGTACTGACCAATTTCACGGTTAAGCTGGCTATGGTGATTGACGGGAAAATCGTAAAACGAAGCAAACGGCGCTGGATACTCTTTGCGCCGAAGGGTAGCAAAACGCTGGGTGTTAACTTCATCATCAAAAAACCGCATCAGATGAAGATTGCGGGCACAGTGGTGAAAAAAGGACTGGCTAAAAAAATGCGCGCGGGTAAAATTGTGGTGACCATTAATGGCAAGCCGTTAAAGACTTTCAATGTGCCTAAAGACATCGACACCAAATACGAAAAAACAGTCCGTATATAGTGGATAGGTTGTTTTAATCAAAGCGACTGGAAAATAAAAAACAAAAGACAGGGATGGAAACTGAGCCCCTGTCTTTTTTTGTTGAAAAGCTGTTTATGCCTGGAATAATAAGAAAGCGTATAGATAAATTTGCTTGTAAACGAGGTTTAAGAGGGATATAATGAAATCGTGGTATGACCACGAAAAGTTTTAAGTAGGGATAATCAACCAATGAAAATAGAGAGCAGAAAACAGGCGTTTATGGCGCAAATTGAACACAATATCCTATCGGGAAAATGGGAAGCGGGAGACAAACTACCTTCCGAACGAGAGCTTGTGGATATGTATGGTGCTTCACGCACCGTGGTGAACGCTGGGCTGGCCGAATTGGCGCAAAAAGGGTTTCTGCAGATCAATCCGCGGCAGTGGACCAAAGTAGCGGATTATAAGAAAGAAGGCACACTAGCCGTGATCTTTTCCCTCATGGTGCACAGCGAGGGCGATGTGGATACGGAATTAATCCAAAGCGTTTTGGATGCACGGTTGTTGGTGGAAACAGAATGTGCCAGGCTGGCGGCGGCCAACAGGACGGAT
>JBFLKV010000137.1:0-4187 GCA_040883365.1 Eubacteriales bacterium | reverse complement strand
GGACGAGATTGCTATATGAGGTCAGTGAAAAATCTTCACACGACTCAAAGCTATAAGATGATTTCGGAAAAACCTGCACGTTCATATAACCAAAGTTAGAATTCAGCGTAAGGCCAATAATTTGGTTTTTAAAGCCAAGTCGGCTGCCTTCTGTATAGGTATAACTGTCGCTAAGCAGTATTTTGGCACCGTCTAATGTAGCAGAATAGTAGTACCCATCTTCTATTTTAATCTCAAAGGAGGAAACCCAATCCGCTTCTTTTTCAGCATCAATTTCGACTGTAGCGAACAGTTTTGATACAACTTCGGTGCTAATAAAATCGGCTGGGCATATAAGATTAACTTCGTAATACACCCCGTCGGATGCAATAAAGAGTACATGTCGATCATATTTGGTTTCCGCTCGTGTGAATGTATAAAGCTTATAAAAACCTGTCGCCGTGTCCGAAAATACTATATCTTCGATATAAGTGGAACTAAAGTCGAGTCCGCCGTTGTTCATAACCATATAGTCACAGTAGTCTCTAAACATATCATAATCCATGAGGGGTTCTTCGGCTTGAAAAACATGGGTGACAAACCATTCGCAAGCCGCCTTTTCACCTGCTTCATTTTCAAGAACCACAGTTGCGTTATAAAGATTTCCCTGAATACTAAAATCACTACTTGAGTTTTCTGGAATGGACATGCTAATCACACCACTCAGAAGTGAAACATTCTTGGTCTCAAAAGGTAAAGTGAGCTCCGGGGTAGACACTGGCGTTGGACTGGGCGTTGCTGTGGGTGCGGGGCTGGGTGTCACGTCTATTGTGATGGGTTCGTCTGCTTTTTTCTGACAAGCGGATAGGAGTAAAGAAAGTGAGATAAGTACAATAAATAGTCTTTTCATAGGAACCTCGAAAGTATGAATTATTTACATATAAGATACCATAAGTCATATTGTAAAACAATCATCTAAAGATAGGTAAAAAGGCAAAATTCATCATTTATACAGGTAAATATGCAGAATAGCAATGCATGAATTTTCTTTAAATTATGCGCTAAATGCCTTCTAAAAGCGGATAAAACCCGATAAGATGCTACCGAGCCATTTTAGGATGTAAAACGCAAAGCAGCCAAATTGATAATCAACCCGGATTATGATAGAGTATACAAAAATGAATGAAGAATGGAGCGTCAATGAGTAAAACGCTTTTAGCGATAGACGGTAACAGCCTGCTGTTTCGGGCTTTCTATGCACTGCCGTTAATGGAAAATCAAAAAGGTGAATATACCAATGCCATATACGGTTTTTTTTCCATGATTTTTAATGCCCTTGCAGAAGTAAAGCCGGACGATATCGTGGTGGCCTTTGATGTGAAAGGCCCTGTTTTTCGGCATCAGACCTTCTCCGAGTATAAGGCAGGGCGCAAAGAAACACCGTCCGAATTGGTTCCACAGTTTGCACTGCTAAAAAAAGCACTGGATATGATCGGCATTAAATATGTTGAAAAGCCAGGCTTCGAGGCGGATGATCTTTTGGGAGCTTTTGCAAAGGTGTATGAAAAGAACGGGGATACCACCTATCTTTTGACGGGAGATCGTGATACTTATCAGCTGATAAGTGATAAGATCAATGTTTTTTTGACAAAAAAAGGCGTGAGTGAGCTTTTAGTTGTCGATGAAGAAAAGCTGGAAGAGATCTATACATTAAAACCCGACCAGATGGTCGATTTAAAAGGCTTGATGGGTGACGCATCGGACAATATACCCGGAGTAAAGGGCGTGGGGGAAAAAACCGCGGTCAAGTTGCTCAGTGCCTATCAAACCATTGAAGGGGTTTATGACCATATCGATGAGATTAAAGGCGCGCTCAAGGAAAAGCTGATTAAGGATAAGGACAACGCCTTGATGAGCCGTGAAATTGGCACCATCGTGACCCAGATTGATGGCATTGATACCCAAGCGGATTATCATGCGCCGGAAATTTCGGCAGAAACGTTGACGCCGGCTTTTACCATGTTGGAGTTTAGAACCTTACTTAAGCGTTTTGGCGGAGAGGTCAAAGAGACGGCGCGAGAAATAGAAACCGAAGCTGTCGATAGCACAGATAAATTGAAAGATGTCATCTCAGAGATTGAAAAATCAAGTGTCCTTGGCATTGTTTTTGAAGAGAATATGGTTTTGGCCGCCTCCGAGAACAAAGACTATGAACTGGTGTGCGAGCATTCTCTGCTCAGCTCGGATTTTACTATAACCACAGCTTTAGAGCTGCTTTCTCCTGTACTTAATGATGAAAGCATCAAAAAAGTAATATATGACGCTAAGGGAGTGAAGCACAAGCTCGCTGACTTTGGGATAGCTGTCGGCGGTCTGGTGTTTGACACCAAACTGGCTGAATATGTGCTGGATCCTACGGCCAAATCTTTTGCGCTGGATGCGGTTCAGCGCAAGTATGATATTAATGGCAAGGCGGCGTTGCTTTTGGCTGTGTGGCCGAAGCAGCAAAAGAGGATTCAAGCAGACGCGCTTACCAGTATTATGGATGGCGTCGAAATGCCGCTCTTAAATGTATTGTTTGATATGGAACAGTGCGGTTTTAAAGTGGATAAAAAAGCCCTTTTGGAGCTGCAGACCGAATACGACAAAAATATCGAAACAACGATCGCGCGTATCTATCACTTGGCAGGCTTTGATGATTTCAATATTAATTCCACCAAGCAATTGGGTGAAGTTCTGTTTGAAAGACTTGGATTGCCGATTCAAAAGAAAACCAAGACCGGATATTCTACGGATATTGAAGTATTGCAAAAGCTTGAGGATAAGCATCCGGTTATCGCAGAGATCATCTCCTATCGAAAACTGACAAAACTAAAGAGCACTTATATCGATGGGCTTTTGGGGCTGATTGATTCGGAGGGCAAGGTGCACTCCACGTTCAACCAAATATCGACGGCCACCGGCCGTATATCCAGCACCGAGCCCAACTTGCAGAATATCCCGATACGCACCCAAGAAGGGCGGGAGATTCGGCGCGTGTTTGTGCCCAGCCAAAAGGATGGGATTCTCGTGGCTGCTGACTACTCGCAGATTGAACTGCGGGTTCTGGCAGATATCGCTGAGGATGCCAATATGATTGATGCATTTAGGAAAAATCAGGACATTCATACGCGTACAGCGAGCCAAGTGTTCGACGTACCGATTGATGAAGTGACCAGCCGATTAAGGAGCGATGCCAAGGCTGTTAATTTCGGCATTGTTTATGGCATCAGCGGATTTGGTCTGGCGCGAAATCTTGGCATTTCAGTCAACCGCGCACAAGCGTATATTGATAAATACTTAGCCGAATTTTCGGGCATCGCCAATTATATGGAGCGTGTGAAAAACCAAGCAAAGGAAGATGGATTTGTTCGGACTTCCTTGGGAAGAATACGATATATACGTGAGCTATCATCTAATAACTATAACATTCGCTCATTCGGTGAGCGTGCGGCATTGAATACGCCCATTCAGGGAACGGCCGCAGATATTATCAAGCTGGCCATGATTAAAGTGGATGAAGCGCTGAAAGAAAGAAAAATGGTATCTCAGCTGATTTTGCAGGTGCACGATGAACTGATTGTGGATGCAGCAGCAAACGAAGCGGAAGAAGTCTCAAGCCTATTAAAGGACTTGATGGAACATGTGGTGGAACTGAAAGTTCCATTGGTGGCCAATGTGAGCCGCGGAAAGACATGGTATGAAGCAAAATAACAGACCTTACATCATTGGCATCACAGGCGGCATCGCGTCCGGGAAAACGCTGGTTTCACGGCTTTTGAAGGATTTAGGGGCCAAGGTGCTCAATGCAGATGAGATTACGCATCAGTTATACGAAGCGGGCGGAAAAGGAACAGCGCTGATTGCTGAGCATTTTGGCGAAGAATATATTGGCGAACATGGCGTGGACCGAAAAAAGCTGGGTCAAATGGTTTTTTCGGACAGCCAAGCACTCAATGATTTAAACGCGCTGATTCATCCTTTGATTTTACAAGAACTACTTGACGAAATCGACGAGGACGACGGATTTGTCTTTTTTGAAGCCGCGGTTTTGGTGGAATCAAAAATTATTGAAGAAATGGATGAAGTCTGGTTGGTCATCTGTGAGCTTGATGAGCGAATACGACGTTTAAAGCTTCGCGATGATATTGATGATGAAAAAATCGAAT
>JBFLKV010000136.1:0-4029 GCA_040883365.1 Eubacteriales bacterium | reverse complement strand
TGAAAATATGCCGATAATTACAGAAATCACTCAACAAAAAAGAAAAAAAGACCGCTATAATATTTTTCTTGATGGTGAGTATGCCGGATCGCTCAACACAGAGATGATGGTGCTCGGCGGAATTAAGCTTAATGCTGAAATCTCAACCGATGACTTTTCGAAAATTCTTAGGAAAGACAACGATAAATATGCTTTTGACTTAGCCTTAAAAGCAATTGCGGCCAAGCGGCGCACCATATTTGAGACAAGAACCTATCTTTTGGGCAAAGAAATTGAAGAGTCTTCTGTGGATGTTGCGATAAAAAAAGTGTTAGAGTACGGTTATTTAAACGATCTTGAGTATGCTAAAGAGATTGTCTCCTATTACATTAATGCTGAAAAATTCGGAAGGATGAATGTTGCTTACAAGCTGAAAACAAAAGGCGTTGATGAAGACATCATTAATTCAGCTATGCAGGCTTTCACGCCCGAAATCGAAAGTAAAATTGCAGAAAAGCATTATATTAAGCTGGCAAAAAAATACCAAAACCTATCCCCTTTCGAGCGCAAAGGCAAAATCAGCCGAACATTAACTGCGAAAGGTTTTAGCTTTGAAATAATCACCCATATCATATCAACGAAGGAAGATGAATGAGAGAGAGAATTTTTACCCAACTCTTTTTACAAAAAGGCAGTTTTGTGTCCGGCGAGGCTTTGAGCGATAAGCTGAACATTACCCGTTCGGCTGTTTCCAAGCACATTTCCGGCCTACGTTCGGACGGTGCGGATATTCTATCCGTTCAGCATAAAGGCCATCAACTCATCACTTGTCCCAATCGCTTGCGTGGCCCCTATACCCTGCCTCTGGTAAAAAATAGCGCGCTCATCAGCGACTTTTTTTGGTACGATTCAGTTGACTCCACTAACGACGTTTTAAAGCAAAAAGGCGATGAACTAAAAGAGATCGCCATTTGCGCGTGCGAAGACCAGCCTGGCGGAAAAGGGCGGCGGGGACGCGAATGGCAATCGTATAAGCACAAAGGCATTTATGTGTCTTTTTTGCTTAAACCCGAAGTGGTCACTTCTGATGCTTTTAAAATCACCATTCTGGCCGCGATTGCACAAGTGCGCGCCATTAAAGAACAAACAGGCCTCTCGGCCAAAATCAAATGGCCAAATGATTTACTGATCGGCGGTAAAAAAATCAGCGGAACACTGACCGAACTTTCTGCCGATTTTGATGGTATAAACCACATTGTCTGTGGTGTTGGCATCAATGTGAATCAAACAAAAGACGACTTTAATGACGAATTAAAACTTTCGGCGACGTCACTCAATATCGAAAAAGGCTCAGGCATTGATCGGCTGCAATTATTCGCCTCATTTATCGATGCTTTTATTGATTGCTACTTGATTTTTAAGGAAAAAGGTATTACCCCATTTTTAGAGGAGTACACGAAGTATAGTGCATGCATGGGACAAAACGTTTTGATTATCAGCGATAAGGAAACAATCAACGGTAAAGTCGCTGGTTTTGACAAAAACGGCATGCTTTTGCTTGAATCAGACGGGGAAACCAAACGCATTATGGCGGGAGAAGTATCCCTTAGAGGAGAAAACGGCTATGTATAATTCGGATTTTAAAATTAAGGATATCAAAATCGGGCATTTTTCGGATACCGAAAACGGTACGGGTACCACGGTGATTCTGGCCGAGAAAGGCGCGACCATTGGTGTTTCTGTTCGCGGCGCCGCACCCGGCACACGTGAAACCGATTTAGCAGACCCAAAAAACGCTGTGGAAAAAGCGAACGCCGTCATGTTAACGGGCGGCTCTGCTTTTGGTCTGGATGCTGCGTCCGGCATTATGCAATACCTTGAGAGCAAAAAAAGCGGATATAAGACCAAAGAGGCCTTTGTCCCTATTGTTCTTGGTTCGGTTTTGTACGATTTGGGTTATAAGAGCGCATCTGTCCGACCTGATGCTGATTTTGGAAAGCAAGCTTGCTTTAACGCTATCGAAAACAACACCGCTCAAGGATCCATCGGCGCAGGATGCGGGGCGACATGCGGTAAAGCACTAGGCAAAAAAAAGGCGACGAAAACGGGTCTTGGCATCGGTTCTGTCAGTCTTGGCGGCGGCGTTTATGTGACGGCAATTGTGGCCGCCAACCCACTCGGTGATATCTATGATTATAAGACCAATCAGATGATTTCGGGTCTTACCTCCCCCACCACGTATGATATTTTCTTGCAAGGTTTGGGCGCATTTATGAAAGCTGGCAAAGGCGAAAACACCACCATTGGCTGTATTATCACCAACGCCAAAATGACGAAAGCGCAAGCAAACAAATTGGCCGATATTTCACATGACGGTATCGCTTTGGCCATCCGGCCCTGCCACACCATGTATGACGGCGATACACTATTTGCGATGTCAACAAATAAGCTCCCCTGCCTTTTTGACCGTGTTTTGGTCGCGGGCGTTGAAGCTACGGCCACGGCTATCGCTAATGCGGCCTATTCTGCTAAGGATGACAAATAAATCATGATTATTGGCACCGGCATTGATATCATTGAAATATCTCGCATCAAAAAAGCCGCGAAGTCGGAGCACTTTATGGCGCGTATTTTCACATCTGCGGAACAAGAATTATTTGAATCCCGCGACTTTCGTCCTTCAACAATAGCGGGCAACTTTGCCGCCAAAGAAGCGATAATGAAAGCCTTTGGGTGTGGTTTTTCCAGCGGGCTATATCGGGATATCGAAATCCTACGCGAAACCAGCGGTGCGCCAAAAGCGGTTTTGACAGGTGAAGCGAAGAGAAAGTTTAATGCACTCAATGGTAAAGCCGTTCATCTTTCGCTCTCCAACCTAAAAGACCTTGTTTGTGCGCAAGCCATCATAGAAAGCGAGTAAACCGATGCGAGTTCTAACCGCGAATCAAATGCGTCAACTGGACGCACATATGATTAAAAACAACGCCATTCCCGGAATTGTGCTGATGGAAAACGCGGCGAATGGCATTTTTGAGATATGTCAGACGCTGGCCAACAAGGACGAAAGCGTCATCCATGTTTTTTGTGGCGTGGGCAACAATGGCGGTGATGGATTTGCCACGGCGCGGATTCTCTTATCCAATGGCTTTTCAGTCAAAGTGTATTTGGTGGGCAGTGTCAGCCAGCTTAAAGGCGATGCCAAAACCAATGCGGATTTCTTTATTCAAAACAACCAAATCAATGTGATTGATTCCGACCATTTAGATTTTAAGTTTTCAAAACACGACGTCATCATCGATGCGCTTTTTGGCATCGGTCTTTCGCGCAACATCGAAGGCGTGTTTAAATCGGTTATAGCGGCGATTAATGATGCAGCATGTCCAAAGATTGCTGTGGACGTTCCTTCGGGCTTAAATGCGGATTCTGGCGCTGTGATGGGCATTGCAGTGCATGCCACGCATACCGTCACTTTCCAACGACCCAAACCAGCACATTTTTTACAACCCGGCAAAAGCTATTGCGGTAAGATTTCGATTGTAAAAATCGGCATTGAAGATGGATTTGCTTTTGATGGCGATGTCAGCGCATCCAGCCGAACCCTCGCACCGTTAAAATTAGAAAAGCGCAATCCAAACTCGCATAAAGGCACATACGGCACACTGGGACTGCTTGTCTCCAGCAAAGATATGCCGGGCGCAGGACTCATGTGCGCCACAGCGGCATTAAAGAGCGGTGTCGGTCTTTTGCATCTTTTTGTCCCTCAGAGTAAGAAAGTGATGTTCTCTACAGCCTTCCCCGAGGCCATCGTCCGCACTCAAGCGGATTTCTTAAACGAAGATTTCCCACTGACGGCCGTTGCCTGCGGTCCCGGTCTTTCTAAGGATGATTTAGCCGTCAAGTTGGTAAAAAAAGCAATAAGCGATTATACAAGTTTGCCAAAAGTGTTTGACGCTGACGCGCTCAACATTATCTCAGAACAATCCGATTTATTAACTCAATTAAATGAAAAAACGGTGGTCACGCCCCATCCCCTTGAATTCTCTCGACTGG
>JBFLKV010000135.1:0-13508 GCA_040883365.1 Eubacteriales bacterium | reverse complement strand
ATTACGCCGATCGGTAAGCGCAGCGAAGTGGTGGGCAAGCCAAAATCTGAGGCTTTTGATTATTTAACGACGTTGAATATTCATGTGGCCAGCCCGGGTGCACGTATTTGTAAAACCGAACTTATAAAGGATAAACTGTATTTTGAGCCAGACGTGACTGCTGAGGATATCGAATGGACAGCGCGGATGATTTTGGCGGTCAAGCGGTTGGACTACTACCCCAAAGACTTATATATCTACAGGCAAAGAGCGGGTTCAGTCACCAAAACGATGACCAAAAACAATGTGGTTCAACTGCAGCGTGCTATCGGTAAATGTATCGATCATGGAAAGGCGATTGAGAACGATGCGTTTTATCCGCATTATATGGGCTATGTCGCCTATCAATACATCACATCGCTGGCAAACGCCTATAAGCTGAATAAAAGCGATCTTCGCGGGGTCTATGATAAACTGGTTGAGCAATCATGGCTTTTGACGTATGGGAAAAATCGGCGGGTTAAGATGATTGCTTTGGCAAAAAAACTTTTGGGGTTTCGCTTGATGTTTGCGGTGCTTCGGCTATATTATAAAAGGCTTAAGAGGTGAATGAAACATGAAAGTGCTTGTTCTTTCTCAGACGCCATGGCGCAATGATAATAGTTTTGGTAGTTCATATTCTAGCATCTTTGGGGGTATGGACGATATTGAGTTTGCGAATATCTATTGCCGAGCGGGTCTGCCACAAAATAACATTTGCCATCACCATTTTTATATCTCGGAAAGTGCGCTGGTAAAAAACCTAATCAACAAAAAGGTGCCAACCGGCCGCGTGATTGAAACGGTGCAAAGCGAGCAAAGTGTCAGTCAGGAACCCAAGGCTTATAAAAGCGCGCGGGTTTTACGCTGGCAGATTTTCTATTGGGCACAAGCCATGTTCTGGGCTGTTTCCCGCTGGAAGAGCCAAGCGCTTATCGACTTTATTGATGACTTTGATGCGGATATTCTATTTTTTCCAATATACTACTCGGAATATACCAATCGCGTGGCCAAATTCATCACCGAGCATACAAAGAAAAAACTCATCATTTATATTTCGGATGATATCTATACGTTAAGGCAGTTTTCCCTTTCACCGTTTTACTGGATAAGGCGTTTTATGCTCCGACCCAGGGTTAAGAATATGATCAAGCGCTGTGAACTGCTATATGTCATTTCGGATGTGCAAAAGAAATCGTATGAGCGCATATTTGGCAAAGAGACCAAAGTGCTGACCAAAGGCGCGGATTTTTCAAATAAACCAAAAAACAAAGCACAGCAAGGCGTTGTGCGCATGCTGTATACCGGCAATATCGGCAGTGGGCGGTGGCGAGTGCTGGCTGAAATTGCGAAAAGCCTTAAAGCCCTTAATGCTGAAAAGCAAAAGGTGATCTTGGACATTTACACGTTGACCCCGATCACCAAAAAAATGAAGGCTGCGTTGGATGTCGCGGGCAGCGCGAAGCTGCATGGCGGGGTTTCGTCAGCGCAGGTAAAAAAGCTCCAAGCACAGGCGGATGTGTTGGTGCACGTGGAGTCATTCAGCTTTAAAGAACGACTCAAGGTATATCAGTCCTTTTCCACAAAACTGGTGGATTATATGCATATGGGCAAATGCATCTTTGCGGCCGGGCCGGAGGAGGTGGCGTCCATTCAGCACCTTATCCAAAACGATGCGGCCATCATCGCGACAGGAAAAAATGAGATACCAGAAAAGCTATCTATCCTGGTCGAACAGCCTGACCAAATCGCGGAATATGCAAGCAAGGCATGGGCGTGTGGCAAAAAGCACCACGAAATCACAACCATCCAAACGATGATAAGAAATGATATGAACAAAGTACTGGCAAAGTAAATCAAAGGCGCGTGGAAACGCGCTTTTTTTGTATTGTATGCGACGCACAAAGCTGATGCGTAGATATACTCAAATGTGCACGCTTGTCACTAAAAGGGAGAGCGTATAAGACCCAAAAGAAACAGAGGCTTGATACTTGCAATAAACCCACGTCAGGGTAAATTAAAACCGCCGGATATACCGGCGGTTGCTATCGTTCGTCGGGTTTACCATTCAGGATCCAATACCAAAACATCATCCACACCGTCCATCAGCAACGCCAAACTTCCGTCGCTGAAAATCAAGTATACCTCACCCTCATATGAGATGCCGTAGATGTTGTCACCGGATTTCGCGACCCACCAAGCACCGGATAAAACCGTCTGTTGGTTGGTGCCGTCGGCGTTTGCCATATAGAGTTCTCCGTCTGCCAACCAAAGCACTTTTTCACCCTCAAAAGCCGAGGTGACGACACCGACATACCAGCTCGCATCACGCATCAGCAGGATATGCTCGCTGCCGTTGTAGTAGTAAAGGTCGGTTGTATCTAAAGTATAATCATACGTGCTCGCATCGCCAGAGAAGTAATAGAAGCTTTCAGCCATGCCGTCTATGTGATAGACATAAGCAGCCGAATCCTCAAAAGGAATTTCCTTTGCGCTTTTTTCGCCAAGCACATAGGTGTAGATTGTTGTTGGGCTTCCTGTGATGTAGACCGTCTGGGTATGAGGATCGTAGCTAAAATACCATTCCTTAACTGGCCCCAGCGGTATGGGCTGGGCTTTGCGGTCCTGTGTGTTCAGTATATAGAGGACGTGATCCTTGGTGTATAATAACCAATCCGTGATATAGCCGCGTGCATCCACAAGCGCTATTTCACTATTGGGATCAATGCCGGAATCCAGAACAATCGGGGTGTTGCTATCTTGACAAAGTATAAGCTCATGCTCGATACTTTCAATAATCAAATTGCTGTTTATATAGTTAATATCCCAATTCACACCATCCTGCAGTGTCATAACAATCTCGCCGTCTTTATATACCGAAAAATGCTGAGCGCGATTGGCGTATTCAAGAATAGTAATAGGGTCTTTATCCTCGCCAGTTATCCAGTATGCGCTGTATTCAGAAAAATATTCGACCGTATAGCTGCCGTTTTGGCCGATACAAAGCTCAGTGCCGTCTTTGGTTAAATGATGAAAATATACAAGTGATCCGTCGGTGGCACCATATGCAAATTGAATGTTCTCGTCGACCCATCCGGTGAGGTCATATGAAACACCGCCCTTGACCACACACAGCTTTTGGCGGTCTTTCTCGACAACCTGATAGTAGCAAACCTCATCGTAAATACTGTAGACCACTTCATAAACGCTCTCGTCAATATGGGTGCGCACTCCATCGGGTGTAATCATCACAAGGTCGCCCACACGGTAAACATCGTTGTCGCTAATTTTTGGCTGATAGGGGCTTTCGGATTTTTTTAGATTATCCACCACAAAGAAGGTGCCGTCTGCGATTTGCTCTGTCGCAAAAAAGAGATCAGTATCCGCCGCCGACTCACTGAGCAGTACGGGCTTTTCCCCATTTAAGTAATATAGCTTTTCGCTTTTCTTCGCAATCAAAAGAGGGTCTTCGCCAAGTATCGGTTGATAAACAGGCTCGGCAATGCCGTCAAAGACAATACTGTCTTCTTTCGAAGCGGATTGGCCATCGAATTTCACGTCCGTAAAAATCAGCACAACGATAAAAGCCAGCAATAAAATGACAACGGGAAGCACATATACCCAAATC
Source organism: Eubacteriales bacterium (assembly GCA_040883365.1). GTDB lineage: Bacteria > Bacillota > Clostridia > Christensenellales > CALMFG01 > CALMFG01. Next base: position 9,862 of record JBFLKV010000135.1, on the reverse strand, counting down.
GGCAGGGCGGTCTTCTTGGGTTGCCCAAGCGCGTCCATTGGGCTAGAAGCGTGGTCTGTCGGGGTGTTATAAGATGGGGTTGTCTTGTGGCCTTGCGCAGAAGACGCATGGCTATATGCGGCTAATGTGCCGCAATTATTACAGAATTCTCCGGGATTAACGTTGTGGCCGCAGTTAGAACATTTCATATAAAACTCCTATGATTTTCATATTGATATGGGCAATTATATCATAATTGTTTATTTTGCGGTAAAAAGCGTTGTCGATTTTATGAGGCTTTGCACCAAGATAGCCACAGATAAATTGTGCAGAAGCGCGCTTGCGAGGCGGGGAGAGTAGCATCAAAAACAAAAAAAGAGCCTTTAACTTTCGCTAAAGACTCTTTGGCTATCGTTTTGCTTACCATTCGGGCCAATAGGTCAGAAAGTCATCCACATCATCGATAATTTCTGTTTTGTCGCCGTCGCTATCAATGAGATAAACCTCGCCGTCATAAGTGATACCGTAGACTTTGTCGCCAGCCAAGGTGACCCACCAAGCATCCCTTAATACTCTTTCGGTATTATCGCCATCAGTATCGGCCATATAAAGGTGGTTGTTGGCCTGCCAAAACACCTTTTCAGCGTCAAAAGCCATCACCACATGTGACACAAACCACTCCGCATTTTCCTGTAGAAGAATGTGCTTTTCGCCATTGTAATAGTAAAGATCGGTTTTATCTTCGGTATAATCATAACTGTCTTCGTCACCGGTTATATAATAGAAGCCACCGGGAAAACCGTCAATGTAGTTCCACTCCACTATATCATCCATAAATACCACTTCGTCGGCTGCTTCTGCTCCGAGATGGTATGTAAGCAGGGTGTCAGTATCGCCCTTGATATAAATATAATTGGTATCGGGGTCCACTCTGTATCGCCAATCGTCCATAGACCCGATGCGAAGCGGGTCAATTCTATCTTGAGAAACATCCGCAATGTAGAGGCGATTACCTTTTGAATAGAGCACCCAATCAGTCCGGAAACCTTGAGCGGAGACTAACGCCAGTTGGTCATCTTTATCCAGCCCGGATTCTAATTCGATGGGATAACCGTTGTCGCGATATACAAGCACATCGCCATCTGTGGTTTGTATCACAAGCGTCCCGTTTTCACTATTGTAATCATAATCGACGGCCTTAGGTAATGTGTTGATCACGTTGTCATCTTCTACCGCATAGAATGTGAAGATATCATCACTATACTTGACGATATAGTTGAATTCTTCACTGTCACTGACCAGCCAATACAGGAAATCATCCGACTGCATCACTGTTTCATAATCGCCGTCTTCTCCAACGCAGACTATCATCTCGTCTTCATCCACGATGGTAAAATAGGTTCGCGCACCATCGGGCGTGCCCGAGTCATAATCGATGTTGCCGTCCACCCATCCTGTAAGATCATGGGTTTCTCCATCAATAACCACGCAGATTTTTTGGCGGTCTTCTTCGATAACCTGATAGTAGCAGACGTCATCATACAGGCTATAAACTGTTTCATAAACGTTTTCGTCGATTTTGGTTTGCTCACCATCGGGTGTCGTCATGATCAAATCGCCCACGATGTATTTGCCGCCTTCGCGCGTTAGTTCTTCATACGGGCTGTCCGAGGCTCTAAGATTATCCACCACAAAGAAAGTACCGTCAGCAATCTGCTCGACGCAAGCGAATAAGGATTCTATACCGTCAGCGTTTTCACTGAGCTGAACCGTTTCCTCCCCGTCGATATAGTACAGGTCATCCCCACAACGGACGATGAGCAAACGACTTTCGCCGAGTGTGGTGCCCTTACCGCCAAACAGGCTGATATCGGAGCGCAAAAAAACAAAGGTTAAGAGAAACGCTAAGATAAAAACCGCGATAGGTAGGATGTATACCCAAATAGGAAGCGCTTTTTTAGGTGTGGTGGTTGTATTGTACGAAATCACCATATCTTCCTTAAGCGTCACTGTCTGCTTAGCGCGGGAGGGTTCTGCTTTTTCAGTTGGGACTGCACTAACAATAGGTTCTTCGACAAATGTGCCACAATGCATACAAAATTTTCCGGGTTTCGCCTTATGGCCACAGTGGGTGCATTTCATAGTCGTCTCCTTATATACGAATATTATTGTATTTATTATAACACAATAGCAGAAATTAGTGGGAGTGAGATACAAAAGAGAAAAAGACAAGACCGCAAAGGGGTAAGAACAATACGACGGATTATGTCGTGCAAAGATATTCCAAAATGTGCACAAGTTGTGTCATTTATTACAAAAAGTAATCATCAAAGGTGCAAAAAAATGTTACACTATGTGTTGTTATTTTTTTACAAAAAGGCTTTTATTTTTTGAAAAATAGTTTATAATAATGATACTAAATTTGGGTTATTTTCGCGGTTTTTTGACTAAAAAAGACCAGAAAAAAGATAAAAAAAGATAAATTTAAAGAATATGCCATTTTATATCGTATATTTTTCGCAAACGAATTGTGTAAAATTGTGAAAACAAGCGTTTTGGTCGGCAAAATGTTTAATCAGATTAAGCCTTATGGCGGGCAATAGAACTTTCAAATTTTGCAATTCTGACTTTGTCGGATATGCAAGTTTAAGATATTAAACCAAGCTTAAAACAGGATAGTCAAGTAAAGACGTGTTGGCGCCCATATAGCGATTTGCGCTTAATATTAAGGCCAACATGGACTGTTTTTTGTAATGAAAAATGGGGCGGTTTATAATCTTTCTTTTGTCCAACCGATCAAGGAGACGAAGCACGTGCGCTGCTGGAAATCGGCAGTTTACCATGATCATTCGTATCGGCAAATGGGCAAAAAACTGATGGTTACGGGTCTTAGATGACAATAGCGTGCCAGAGAATACAATACAACGAGGTGTCAAATGAATATTTATCGTTTAAGTGAAATTCCAGAAGATAAGCTGGAAGAAGTAGGCGGAAAGGCGAGGGGTCTTAAACTGCTGACGGATTGCGGGCTAAAGATACCCGACGGTTTTGTGATTATCGGAATCGATAACGAATTGGACCTTCAGGCGGCGGCTGATTATTATGAAAAAAGCGGCCTTAAGAAAGTGGCAGTTCGTTCATCGGCGTCGGGCGAGGACTCGGCAGATTTTTCGAGCGCAGGACAATATGATACCTATCTTAATTTGGAAGGTAAAGCAGCTGTAAAAAAAGGGATTTCGGATTGCTTGGCGTCGCTGGACAACCCGAATATCGACGCATATACCGAGTTTTTCAATTCAGCAAAATCGTTTTCGATGTGCGTGATTGTGCAAGAGATGGTCAATGCATCCGCAGCGGGCGTTTGTTTTACACAGATGCAAGGTGATGAGGATACGATTATGATCGAAGCGGTTGCCGGACTGGGTGACAAGCTGGTTGATGGATCGGTTCAGGCACATTCATACAGGATATCAAAAAAAGATTTTGATCCTAAAGGCGATGACCTGATTAGTGATAAAAACCTTTCTTTTTTGGCGGTTAAGGCCAAACATGCCAGCGATGCATTAGGATATCCGCTGGATATGGAATGGGCCATGGTGGACGGCGAACTCTATTGGTTGCAGGCGCGTCCAATTACGGCAAACGAATTGCTGACGCCTTTCGAACTGGATTCTGAGCCCATGAGCGATACGCACATTTATACCACCTGCAATGTCGGCGAGATGCTTCCGGGCGCTGTTACACCGCTGTCAATCTCGACCAGCGTACGTGCACTGGATCATGGTATGCGTCGGATGCTTGTGGAGACGGGCACAACCAAGAACCTTGACAAAACACCGCCAGGTAGTGGCGTTTCAAATTTTGGGAACCATTTGTTTATCAACTTAACCGAAGCCAGTAAAATGGGTGACCATATTGTTGGTGCCAACAGATCATCGGTTGAGATGAGTATATGTGGTAGAACGGTAACCGAACCCGATGACGATAGCAATGAAGTCAATTTGGCTGAGCGGCTTAATAATGCAAGAAAATACTTTAGTATTATTCTGGGTAGAAAAGATGCGGTTAATCGCATCGATGCTTTGGCAAGATCGTTTGATGTCGAGCTGTGGGATCATCCATTTACGCAGATTGAAGAGATCAGCAAAAAAATGAACGCGATGGAAGAGGCGTTTTGGTATCACTACGTTGCGTCTAGCAATTCGGGTGCGATGAGCTCGGCGGTTTATTCTATTTTGCTGGATAAAGGTATTGATCCGGACGAGGCCAAGAAGCTCCAGGCCGGATGCCTTGCGGATATTGATGATATTGAATCGGTTGATATTCTAAGATCTTTAAGAGCGGTTGCCAGAGAGATGATTTTGGAAAATCCGCGTATTGTCAACTCGGATGTGACCGGTGTGAAAGAAGCGATGCAAAACGGCGGACCTGAGATGAGAAAAGTACTGGATGCTTTTATGCGTCGTCATGGACACAGAGCCATTCGCGAAGCTGAGATCCGGAGCAAGTCCTGGCATATGGATGATGATAGTCTGGCATCTTTCTTAAAGACCATTATTGCAACTGACGTCAGAGATCCTAAAAAAGAAGAAATGTATGATGACTATATAAAAGAAATTGAGAAACACTTTGAAGGCAAACTTGGTGGCACGATGAAGTACATCATTGAGAATGCCAGAAAAGGCGTGGTAGCGCGCGAATATACTAAATCACAAAGCATCAAAGTGCTGGATAAATTCAAAGTCGCTTATCGTTTCTTAGGCGACACCATGGTCAACAGAAAATTGTTGCCGGATGCAGATTTAGTTTTCTTCTTTACGCATGAGGAGCTGGTAGAATATATCAATCATGATGACAAAGCCCTTGTTAAACGGGCGATAGCCAGAAGAAGACTGTTTGAACAACAAAAACGCTTCAAGTTTAACGAGATTAATATTGGTCGTCCGCAACCGATCGAAGAAGTATACGAAGTTTCGGCCGATAAAGTGATGACGGGATCCTCGATCAGCAGGGGCACGGCCACGGGTAAAGCGCGTGTGGTCACCAGTGTTGAGGACGCCAACCAACTTGAAAAAGGCGAAATCATGGTGGCTTCATTCACCGACATCGGTTGGTCGCCGTATTACTGCACCATCAACGCACTGGTTACCGAGATTGGCTCGGCCTTGTCGCATGGCGCGGTTGTGGCCAGAGAGTATGCCTTGCCGTTGGTCTCCAATGTGTCTAACGCGACGCGGCGGATTCAAACCGGTGATCTTTTGATGGTAGACGCCAATACGGGAGAAGTTAAGATTATCAGTTAGTTAGAATATAAAGAGTGAAAAGCGCTGGGCTTTTGGCCTCGGCGCTTTTTTAATTAGATTTTTTTTGCGATGATGATATCGCGGTTGATTGCCTGATCCACACGATGCTGAAAAGCGGATTCAGGTTCGGGGGAAACCAGATGGAATCCGGAAACACGGATGGTTTCGCCAAGCTCATGTTTTGAAAGCACAAAAGTATTCCAAGCTAGCACCATCACCCCACCAGGCAACAGGATATCGTACCACCCTTTTAGGCAGGATGATAATAGCGATTTTGGATTTCGGGAAGCAGAGGATTTGCCTTTGTCATTGCTGCTGCCATGCTGTACACCATAGGGTAGGTCACTGACAATGATATGAAAGCGTTTTTTTCGGACATAGGATGGTGTCAGTCTGGCATCTCCGGCAATTATCGAAAAACTGTGCGTGCGGCCTTCCTTCTGGTCGGCTTTGTTTTTGGCTATGGTATAAGTGGTTTTTAGTGCCTTTTTCTCATCGGCGTGCAGCGTTTCGGTACTAACTGTGTGCTTTAGGCGTTCGGTCTCCAAGAATTTTCGTAAGAAAACACAGGTTTCCGCCGCATATTTTTTATTAAGCTCAACACCCCAAACGTTATAGCCCCAGGCGAGCCCTTCATAAAGGGTGGTTCCTTTGCCGGCCAGTGGGTCCAGAAGTTGTAGTGATTCCAGCAAAGAGAAGTCGGACACGGCGCTTGCGACGTTAATCATCAGTCGTGTAAACAGCTCGTTTGTTTTTCCAGAATATTTCATGATGGTGCTGATTTTTTGCGGGACCAACGTTGGGTTATCCAGAATTATCGGTTGTAGTGATACGGTTGGCTTTTCGGAAGCCACAGAGAAAAGCGCATAGGCAAAAGAAAGCCGAGCCAGCAAATGTATGTCATCTGAGCTTAGTGTGTTTTCAGCATGAAAGACTAAATAGGGGATGTTTGCAATATCACGGACCGAAGCCTTCGTGCACGTTGCCGATAGACGTTGAGAAACAAACGAGAATTCAGCTAGAGCCAATTTTTTGGCTGTCTCAAAATATACGCGGTTATGCCCGGGATTTAAAAGAATTGCATAGGCGGCCAAGTGGTGGCACCTCCATATTTTAAATTATATTCAATATACTATATTGGGCCGTTTTTGTCATGCGAAAAATGCTGTCGGCTAAAGTGATAAGGAAATGGGTATATGGCAAATAAGTATTTGAAAAATATGACCGTAATTGATATGATTAGGTGATTAATTTTAAGTGGAGTAAACACGGCATTGCTTATGACTGAAAAAGAAATAAAACCAATCAAGAAAAATGGTATCAGATGGGTGATCATCGCAGTTTCATCGGTTCTTGCGCTTTTGCTATTGGTGCCGCTGGGGCTGTCCTTTTTTTCGTTTCCCATGCCGGGAGATGATTATGCCAATACACTGACCACGGTGGACGCTTGGAAAAGCGAAGGGACGATAATCAGCGTTCTCACCGCCGCTTTTTCGCATGCTGTGGATATCTATAAGAACATCCAAGGGAATTTTACAGGCGTGTTTATTATGGCGTTAAACCCGTTGCTGATATCGCCGGGGGTCTATCAATGGGTGCTTTTGGGTATCAACCTTTTGTTTATGGTCAGTGTCATCTGGATGATGATGGCGCTAGTAGGTAAGCGTTGGGGAATCGAAAGAAATAAGGTGCTTCTCTTTACGCTGCTTTTGCTTTTTGTTCACTACAATCGATTGATGAGCTTTATAGAATTCGGGAGCAATTTCACATCGGCCGGATATTATGCGCTTCCATTCTCTCTGGCCATGATTTATCTCGTGTTGTTGCTTAAAATCAACCAAAGTGAAAAAAAGTGTACAGGCCATATTGTTGTGCTAGTGCTGCTTTCTGCTTTTTTAGGACTTAATAATTTCCCATTGGCCATTATGATGCTGGCCGGGCTTGGGTTTATGGCGCTTTTTGCAATCATCAAAAAGCATAGGCGAAAGCGCGCGTTTTTGATTCTGTTTTTTGTGTTCGCCGCTTTTTTTGCATTATCCTTATTTGCGCCGGGTAATAGTAGACGAGCGGATTCGGAGTGGTCGGCTAACGTTAGCTTGGTGAAGGTGGCTTATTCCAGCGTGGTGATGGGGACAAAACTGATTTTAACAGCTTTGGTTTCCACGCCGATATTGGGTGCGATGGTGCTTCTTACCCCAATGTTGGCTAAAAGCGCTCAAAATAATAACGGAAGATTTACGCACCCGCTGCTTTTGGCGGTGCTGACTTATATCATTTTTATCGCACAGTATGCTCCGGTGCTATATGCCAGCGGTTATGAGTACTATGGCCGGATTGAGAACATCAAGTGGGTGACCAGTCTGATTTGGATTGTCATCAACTATATCAATTTGGTGGGATACTGGGCGCAGAGGCACGAAATCAAGCGGCCAAAGCGACTGACAGCCGCAACAGCAGTGATCGGCAGTGTCATGGTGCTGTTTTGCTTATGGGCATATTACCTGGCCCCTGCAAAAATTGACGATGCGCTTTATGCTCATCGCCTAAATTATGAAACCATCTATCGACAGATGGCCACAGGTCAACTGCAAACTTTCCGAGAGGAACAGATCGATCGTTTTGAAATATTGGAAGACGTCGATATTGTGGATGTCGAATTTTCACCATTGACCTATGAGCGTGTTATCTGTGGTCAAGAAACCCTTTTTGAAGACGAGGATGCCAATCGCAATCGTGTTCTTGCAAGGCACTATGATAAGAACTATATTTTGGTTTTGCCCAAAGAGTAGAAAAAATATCTGGCTGTGCATGAACGGCCAATATACTATATAATAGTGATAGAGAATTAGCTTTATTTTATGAAAGACAAAGATGATTTTTAAGGAGTAATTAGATGAAGGTACTGCCCAATGTGCTGGACAGGCAGTTTTTGCAACATAAGGACGAATACGAGCAAAAAGCACTTGAAGTCTTAAGAAGCGGCTGGTATATCTTAGGGCGCGAAGTGCGTGCGTTCGAGGATGAATTTTCTGAATATGCGGGGACTAAATACTGCGTGGGGCTGGCATCGGGGCTGGACGCGCTGATTATTTCGTTTAAGCTTTTGGGTGTAGGCGCAGGGGACGAAGTGATTGTCCAATCCAACGCGTATATCGCGTGCGTGATGGGCATTACGGCTTGCGGCGCAACGCCGGTTTTTGTTGAGCCGGATGGCTATCACAATTTGGACGCTAACGCCATCAAGAAAAAAATCACGGATAAAACCAAAGCCATTTTGGTGGTGCATCTTTACGGACAAGCTTCCGACATGACCAAAATTCAAGCGATAGCTAAAAAGCACCAGCTGTATTTGGTGGAGGACTGTGCGCAATCGCACGGGGCTGTTTTTGACGGGCAAAAATGCGGCACGTTTGGCGATGTGGGATGTTATAGTTTTTATCCCACCAAGAACCTTGGCGCATTTGGCGATGCGGGCGCGATTGTGACCAATGATGAAAAACTGGCAGAGAAGTTTCGCATATTCCGCAATTACGGATCTGAGAAGAAATATCACAATCAGATGCTGGGCAGCAATTCTCGTCTGGACGAGATGCAGGCCGGGCTGCTTCGGGTTAAGTTAAAATATATGGACGCGTACACGACCGAGCGTCAGGTGATTTGTGACCGTTACTTAAAAGAAATCGAGAACCCACATATCATGCTGCCACAGGTGAGAGAAGGGGCGAGTGCGGTCTGGCATCAGTTTGTTATTACCACCGATCATCGCGAGGCGCTGATTCGTCATTTGGAGGCGCATGATGTCTTTACGTCTATCCACTACCCCATACCGCCACACCTTTCCGAAGCTTATGCCTATCTTGGTTATCAAGAAGACAGCTTTCCGGTTGCGGAGAAACTGGCGAATACGGTGCTCTCTCTGCCGCTCTATAATGGACTGACAAAGGAAGAACAGGATTATGTGATTGAGGTGATTAATGCGTTTTCTTTGGAGGCAAACCTATGATTTTGCGAGAACTAAAACTAACCGATGCCCCGTCGATGCTGGAATGGATGCACGATGAAACCATCAGCCAGCAGTTTCGCTTTGATACCATGGGGCAAACGCAAGAAACGGTCGAGGCTTTTATTAAAAAAAGCATGAACGACGCAGAAAACAAGCATTTTGCCATCGTCGATGAATCGGACGAATATATGGGCACAATCAGCTTGAAGCATATTGATAACAATGACAAAACGGCAGAATATGCGATTGTTCTTCGAAAAAAAGCCCAAGGGCAAGGGTTGGCCCGGCAGGCTACTCGGGCACTTTTGGAAAAAGCATTTATTGAATATGGACTGAATAAAGTATATCTTAATGTCCTTAGCCAAAATAAGCGCGCCATTCGGTTTTATGAATCGTTCGGGTTCAAACCGGAGGGTGAATTTAAAAGCCATATAATGTTGAGTGGAGAACCCAAGGACCTGAAATGGTATGCGGTTTTTAAAAAAGATTACATGTCGGATGATACGGACAACGTGCGGATGATTAAGTTTAATCAGTTGGGCGATGAACGCGGGCATCTGGTGGTAATGGAACAATT
>JBFLKV010000134.1:0-4429 GCA_040883365.1 Eubacteriales bacterium | reverse complement strand
TGGTTATCCACATACCCCAATCCAAGTCATACAGAATCCAGCGCCATAAGCCATCATCGGTACGCACCCGGTAGAACTTGCGGTTTCCGTCATCCGAATTGTAAAAATACACTTCGGCAATCAACCAGTCCATGTAGTTATAGACATCCATTTGGCTTTTGACATACTCATAGTTTTCATCTATGCCGATGTCGTTATCATCCATAAAGTCTTCAAGTGCTTTATAATCTCGATTGTCCCCAACCAGCGTTAATCCATTACCCTTTATAAAGTCAATATCATTCACCGGGTCTGGCGCATAATACCGCGAGGCCGCATAGTATTTGTTGGGCTTTTCACGCAGGTTATAGATGCCCCAATATTCTCCGTTAAGGTAAAGCACACATTGACGATAGGCTTGCACCTGCACCCTGTCGCCACCACCCTGCTCCATCAGTGATGTCATAAAAATATCACGAATGCGCGAGTACTTACAATCATTCCCTGATTGGCGCGCAACCAAAGCTCGGTATGAGGTCAAATCGCGATTATCAAAGAAGGAATATGCCATTTCGGTGTCGCCATATTTGCCCCGTGCATACATGGCAAACGATTTTTGCACTTCATAGCGCGAAAAAGAACCAAACAGCTGAATGCCGATATCCTGACTGAACACCTGCATACCGCCTTCATACAGCGAAAAATTGGCCGGCACTTCCAAATCCTTTGTCATGTAGTTTGCGTTTTCCACCGCCGCATATGCCGCACCGAGGTCATCCGCACGATCAAGACTCAGCACATTGGATTGTGGGCCGACTAAAAAGCTGGTGCCAGACAACCCAGGGTTTGTCATATCCACATTGTTCCCTACAGCATAAATCCCCTGATCACCCCAAAGATTATCAGGATCGGTGACGATGGAGATGACATCCAGCGTATGATGCTCATCGATGAAAAATACCCCGGTCACCGCATTGGAGGGCAAATGCCCTTCCTTTTGGGCAATCATGCGTATCACCGTTGTTTCAGTGATCGGGATTGCCCCCGAATACACTTGCGATTGGGTATCCGGCGTGCTGTTATCCAGTGTGTAATACACCGTGGTACCGCTTGGCACCTCAACGCGGATACTTTGCGAACCCGCATAGAATCCGGGATCATCGATAAAATCTGGGCTTGAGGTGTACCCCACCAAACCGCCGGTATTCATAACGCCGGGTGTGGGTACCGGAAAAACAAAAAGCGTATCACTTTTGCCCTGACGCCCGATTGACGTATTTGCAGGCAACTCTTCTATCGCATAGCGATCCAATAAATGATTATCACTATCGAATAATGCAATAATCTCGCCGTCAAGCGAAAGCGAGAAATTGGTGTTTAAATATTTTTTTTTTAACTCCTCTGCGGTCTTGCCCGACTCGCCCATGCCCGAGGCCTGTATCACCAGATACTCTCCCGGCCTTATAGTAGTGTCAGGAAATCGCCATTTCCCAGGATTGCCTGTGCTATCCGTCAGACCGTATCCGGTAAGATTCACCGTGGCACTCCCGCGATTATAAATCTCAATCCAGTCGTAGTATACCCCATTGGATTCAACAGCAAATTGATCATTGGAAAGCACAACTTCACTGATGATGATATCGCCAAGTGCCAGCGGATGCAGTTCGCGGTATCGTGCTGCCCCGCCATCGGTATTATCAAATCCAGGCGATGGGCCTAGGTTGGTTTCCCAAGCCGTACTATACGATCCCGAATTCATCTGTCTTTGATACGACCTGTCACTGGCCAGCTCGGATATACTCACCGTATCCAGCGTCTGACCGATTAGGTTTGACAATACAAGCGTCTCTTTAAAAGAGGATAAACGAAAATCGGCATGAACACCATCGGCGGGATCATCGGTCTTATTACTGTCCCCCGAGGCGTATATCAGATAGTATTCGCCACCCTTTAACTCAACATCAGGCAAAATAAAACTCAATGGGTTGATTGGGTCGTCCGAAATATAATAGTTTGATAGATTCACTGTTTCAGCGCTCTGATTGTAAATCTCAATCCAGTCGCTGTATTCACCGTTATTGTCCTGTACCATGGTTTTGTTGCTGGTCATCACTTCGGTGATAATCAGCTCTGGGTTTTCAACAATCTTGCTGGCTTTATAATCCAAAACACCCTGCGCTGAGTTTTCAAAGCCCGGCGTGCTTTCGGTGTATGTTTCGATCAATTCAGGATCATCCGGATTTCTACCCACCGATTGGTTGGTCGGTATCGCACCAAGATCAATCCTGTCCAGTTGTTCTCCAGCACGGTTGGAGAAAATAATCAAATCCCCATCCGAACTCAATTTAAAATTGGTATGCTGAAAAACCGCGTCGGTCGAAGAAATCGCTTTATCCGACGCAAAAACGATCAAATAGCCATACGGCTCAATCGTGATATCAGGTAGCGCGTATTTAATCGGTTCGCCCTCATCATCTGATAGCCCATATCCACTTAAATTAATCGCGGTGTCCGTCGGGTTATAAAGCTCAATCCAGTCGGGAAAGTCACCGTCTTGATCCGGCAAAAATCCCGAATTCGAAGACATCACTTCATTGATAATGACGCCCGTTACGCCACCATCCTTGACTGATTTTGTGTTTTTCTCGGTACTAAAAAAATAAATTGCCACGCCCACCGCCAGGACGGCAACAATAAATATCGCTAATAGTTGTTTTGCTGTGTCTTTTCGCATGTTTTTCTCCAGAAATGTTACTGTAAACTTACCTGAAAACCAAAAATATTCTAACACAATCATGTTTTAGGAGCAAGGTTTTGCCTGTTTTGATACGCAATGTTCACAACTCGATCTGTTTTCCACGTTTTTTGCCTTTATCCACAGAAATCTGTGGATTTAATCACAGCGATTGTGGATAAAACGTGAATATTTTTAAATCACGACGAGTTTTGCACTTTTTCGAGGGATAGCCTGTGGATAAGTATGTTATCAAAGTGTAATATATGTTAATAAAATGTTAAAAGAAGGTTTTAAATGTATTGTGAATGAAAGATTTGCTCCGAATAACCTTTTGTGCCATAATAAAGTTCGTTAATATTTTATGTGAGGGAATCAAAAATGGAGATTAAAACCTATGCCGTGGTCGATTTTGGCACCAATTCAGCGCGACTGATGCTGGCCAAAGTGCAAAACGGCGCAATCATTTCGACAAAAAAACAGCTAAAAACCATTCGTCTTGGCGAGAAAATGACCGAAGGGCGAATCACCGATGCGGCGATGCAGCGCGCATCCGATGCTTTGACTGAATTTTTGGTCATTGCCCAAAACGAAAACGCCATAAAATTCTATGCCTTTGCTACGTCTGCCGTACGCGAAGCGGAGAACACACAAGACTTTCTCTCTCACATCAAAGAAAACTGCAATGTGGATGTGGACGTCATTACAGGCGATAGCGAGGCAGATATCGGCTTTCTTGGGGCTTCGTCGGGTAAGTCTGGACGACTGGGGCTAATCGATATCGGCGGCGGAAGTACCGAGGTCGTCATCGGAGAAAACGGAAAAATCGAATACGCCAAGAGCTTCAAAGTGGGCACCGTGCGCCTGCTACAGATGTTCCCTGATGCTTCCCCAGAAGACCAAAATGAATACAGGGCATGTCAACAGCATATCCTCTCTGTATTTGCCGATTTGCCCAAAGATATCTGCCCCGATGTTTGGTTAGGCATTGGCGGCACAGGTACGGCGCTGGCCGCGATTGATCAGCGACTGAAAGTATATGACCCGGATAAAGTGGATGGCTATGCCATGGCACAATCACGGCTAAATGCATTGGCCAAGCAGCTACGCGGCATGACGCTTGCTGAGCGAAAAGCGTTGACTGGATTAGACGACAAGCGCGCAGATGTGATTGTTTATGGAGCTCTTCTGATGCAGACGTTTACCGAGCAGGTGGGAGCGAACGGTTATACCGCCTGCGAAAGCGATAATCTGGAAGGATATCTTCTAAAAAAAATACGGCCTTGAGGCCGTTTTTTTTAACACATTTTATTGCTCCAGCGCGTTTTCAATCGCTTTTTGTAATGATTTTGAAGTCGCAGTGGCGCCCGTCAAAGAATCAATATCCACCTTCTGCTGATCAATCACTTCGCCCGTCACCTGATTCAATACAGCAATCTGCGAATCGTTTCCCGTATCCAAAATTTCAATATCGATGATCCGATGGTCTTCAACGAGAACTGTCACGGTGTTGCTCCATCGTCCGTTTTCATACATGCCCGTATAGGTGCCATCCTCGATTTGAGTCATATCAATCGATTGAATGGTCAGCGATTTCGCTTCTTTCAGCCCTATTGTACCAAAACCCGCAAGAAGCACAAACAGCACGATGATTCCTGCAAAGCAATACAAAATAATCTTAAAAACTTTCATAGCCTTCTCCTTATTCTTTTACTA
>JBFLKV010000018.1:0-2869 GCA_040883365.1 Eubacteriales bacterium | reverse complement strand
TCTTCAAAAGTTGCGATATACTCGCATGCCTTGGCGTTGGGTTTAATCGCCTCAACCAAATCGGTGGCGTGAATTTCACCGGTGTCGATATCCCGTCCTGGGTAGATATCCGGTACGAGCACAAAGTCCGCTTCGCCAAAGCTTAAAGCGTACTTATCTTTTAAGGTCTTGGCACGTGTATAAGAATTGCATTGGAACACGGCCCAGAGTTTTTTGTGAGGATATCGTTTTGCGGCATCCAAGCAAGCTGTGATTTCTGAAGGATGGTGGGCATAATCGTGAATAATCTTTACGCCGTTTTTCTCGCCCATATATTCAAAACGCCGTCCGACCAATCGATAGGCTTTGAGCGCTTTGGCTGCGGTTCTGATGCTGACACCAAATACGCTGTGGCAGATGGCGAAAGCCGCCAGTGCATTGGCCATATTGTGGCTGCCCGGCACTTCCAATGCGATGCGTCCCAAGTTTTTGCCTTGATACTTGATATCGAAGCTGGGGAAACCCATCTCGGAGAACTCAACGTTGGCCACCATATAGCCTGAATTATCGGTAAGGCCGTATTCGGTGGTGTCATAAGGCATATCCTTTAAACGATACGCCAACGCATTATCTTTGCAAAGATAGAGGTGTCCGTCCTGCGGCATTAGCTGTACAAACTTTTCAAAGGTCTGATAAATTTGCTCGATGTCTTTGTAGTAATCCAAATGATCATCGTCGATATTGTTGATGAGAATATGTGAGGGGGAGAGTTTTAGAAAACTTTCCACGTATTCACAAGCTTCTGTGATGAAGTATTTTTTAGTCTGCCCCAGCCGTACACCACTGCCGAGGAAATCCACCATGCCGCCCACGTGGACAGTGGCGTCCACACCCGCATATTCTGTGATAAGTGCAATCATAGAAGTGATGGTGGTTTTGCCATGACATCCAGCGATGGCGATGACATTTTCGTATTCTTCGGAAAGCAGACCCAAAAGCGAAGCGCGTTCCAGCATGGGAATATCAAGTTCGGCTGCCCGCTTACGTTCGGGGTTTTCCGGTTTGATAGCCGCTGAATAGACGCAAAGCGCCGCACCGTCCACATTGTTTTGTTTATGGCCGATGGAGACGTCGATGCCTTCCGCAGCCAATCTGTCGGTGAAGACAGATTCGCTTAAGTCACTGCCGGTGACGTTGTATCCGATATTTTTTAGAATCAGCGCAAGGCCGCTCATTGAGCAACCTCCGATTCCGATGAAATGAATCCGACCGCTAGCGTAATCTTGTAAGTTCTTAACGTCCATGTTTATCCCCTATATCTAAAAGAATAAATTAATTTGCTAAATAAGATAATACCACACCTGTCAAGCACTTTGAAGGTGGTCTTTCAAGATGATTATACGCTAAAGCGGTTCCTTTTTACAATCGAAACCTTTGATCGATGCTTTTTGTCGTAATTTATATGTAAAATGGGAAAAGAAAATTGAACTCATAGATGAAAATTGATATAGTATTTATAGTAAAAAATACGTTTTAAGATCGGATGAGAAAATGAACAAACTAACCAAAAAGGAACGTGCATGGATTATGTACGATTGCGGTAATTCCGCTTACTCCATGGCCATTACAACGGCGCTGTTTCCGGCACTGATGGGTATGCTGGTGGCTGAGCCAACACAGATTCTCGGATTTTTCAATTCGTTTGCCAGCCTCTTGGTTGCGGTGCTGGCACCAATCCTTGGGACGATTGCCGACTATAAGGATACCAAAAAACGCTTTTTCGCTTTTTTTGCCTTACTGGGCATCGCTTTTTCCGCTTTGCTTGCGGCCGTGCCTAATGCCCAATGGCAACTTATGCTCGGCATTTATGTGGTAACCGCGGTGGGTTTTGCGGGTTCCAATATTTTTTATGATTCTTTCTTGGTAGATACTACATCGCGTGATCGGTTTGACTCCGTTTCGGCCAAAGGGTTTGCGTATGGATACATCGCCTCGGTGATTCCGTTTGGGATTTCATTGGGGGTCGTTTATATGATGGGCATGAGCAATCCGCTTGGCTTTAAACTTTCTTTTATCATCACCGCCCTATGGTGGGGACTCTTTACCATACCGATGTTTCGCCACATTAAACAAATTCACTATGTTGAAAAAGAGCCTAAGCCTGTTGCGATGAGCTTTCGGCGTTTGGCAAAAACCTTTAAAAACATCAGGAACTACAAAGTGGTTTTTGGATTTTTAATCGCCTATTTTCTCTATATCGATGGTGTTGACACCATCATAAAAATGGCGGTACCGTTTGCCACAATGACCATGGGTTTGGATGCGAATAACACATTCTTGCTCTTGGGTATTCTATTAGTGATTCAAATTATCGCTTTCCCGTGTGCGCTGCTTTATGGCCGTTTAGCCAAAAAGCATGGCGCAAGACCGATGATTATTGTGGGGATTATCACATATATTATCGCCTGTATTTTTGCCTTCTTTATGACCGTTGTTTGGCATGTGTTTATCTTGGGTGCTCTAATTGGCTCTGCCCAGGGCGGCATCCAGGCACTAAGCAGATCATACTATGCCAAGATTATTCCAAAGAACAACTCGAATGAGTTCTTTGGTTTCTATAATATTTTTGGGAAATTTGCCGCAATACTTGGGCCATTGCTGATGGGCTTGGCGGTGACTGTGGGACTCAAAAGCGGTCTTTCTTCGGTGCTGAGCAACAAGATTTCGATCTTTGCGGTGGTTCCGCTGTTTATTCTTGGGCTTATCGTATTCTTAAGGATGCCTAAAGATAAGGACCTGACCGAAGCTGAAGAAGTGGTTCTGTAGCATATCAATTATAATAGACAAAAAAGCCCGTATGCAATGCGGGCTTTTTGCTTGTGTTCAAAAT
>JBFLKV010000133.1:0-2783 GCA_040883365.1 Eubacteriales bacterium | reverse complement strand
GCAGGGGCTGCGCCTCTTGATTCAGGTGCTGGCTTTTTTTGATTATAGAAAGCACAAAGGCAAGATTAACAAAATCAATATGGATGGCATCAAACCACCCTACTTGCTTTTGGTCAACCATAACGCGTTTTTGGACTTTAAGGCGGTGGCGATGGCGACCAAAATGAACCGCACCAACAGCGTGGTGGCGATTGATGGTTTTCTTATCAGCGAGTGGCTGTTGCGCCGGGTGGGTTGCATCTGTACGCGCAAGTTTACGCAGGATATGACGCTGGTTCGACACTTAAAAACGGTGGTGAACCGTGGTGATATCCCCATCATCTATCCCGAAGCACGATATAGCCTTTGTGGCACCAATGCGCTTTTGCCGGAATCGATCGGCAAATTGGCCAAGTTTTTAAAGGTGCCGGTGGTGACGTTTATCAATCATGGGCATCATATCAACTCGCCGTTTTGGAACCTGAAAGATCGTGGTACGCGGGTGGAGAGCACCATGACCGGCATTGCGACGGCTGAGGAACTGAAAAAAATGAGCGACGATGAGGTGAGCGCTAAAATTCAGCAAGCCTTTGTCTACGATGATTACGCATGGCAGGTGCAAAACAAAATAGCTGTGACCTACCCTAAACGGGCGGAAGGGCTGCACAAAGTGCTGTACCAATGCCCGGCTTGCAAAACCGAATATCGCATGACCAGTAAGGATAATCAGCTGATTTGTACGCATTGCAATAAAGAATGGACGATGGATGAATACAGCCGCCTAAGCGCCGATACGGGGGAGACAGAGTTTTCGCATATCCCGGATTGGTATGAATGGCAGCGAGAGAACGTAAAACAGGAAGTTGTTTCTGGCACGTATCGCTTTGAAAGCGAGGTCCGGGTGGACAGCCTGCCCAACGCCAAACGATATATCGACCTTGGCAAAGCCAAGCTGCGGCACGATATGAACGGCTTTGTTCTGGAAGGCAACTATAAAGGCGAGGATTACCGTTTGGAAAAATCAGTGGTTTCCATGTACTCTTGTCATATCGAGTATAACTATCTTGGCAAGCACGGCGATTGCATCGATATCAACACGTTGACCGATACGCTCTATATCTATCCCGAAGGCGAAAATTTCAGCGTAACCAAGATTGCGCTAGCCACCGAGGAGCTTTATAAATACGAAACGGGTGGCAAAGGGGTTATTCTGTAGAAAAAATGTTGCGAATACAAGGACTTTAAGTATATCAAAAAGCCTGCATATCGGGCTTTTTTTGTTTGCGCTGGATTTGCTTATTACCAATATTAGAAATAATACTGTAAGTCTGTCATGTTTGGCAACACTTATGTTAAAATGTAGAAAAAAGAATTGTCAACCCGCATCTGGGAAATGACCGAGGAGGAGAAAATGAAGTTTTGTATTTTGATGGGGAGCCCGAGACTTAATAATAACACCGCCGAGATATGCAAACCCTTTATCGAAACGCTGAAAGAAAATGGCGCAGAAACGGAGTATATCACGTTGGCGGACAAAACGATTCTGCCTTGCAAAGGGTGTTATGCATGCCAAAATGTTGCGAATCGATATGGGTGCGCTCAAGAGGATGATGCAATCGGGATTGTCGAGCAGATCATATCGTCGGATGTGGTTGTGCTGGCCACACCCATTTATACATGGTATTGCACGGCGCCCATGAAGGCGCTGTTGGATCGGCATTTTGGATTGAATAAGTTTTATGGAACGGCTTCGGGCAATCTTTGGGAAGGTAAAAAAATGGCACTCATCACCACCCATGGCTATGATGAAGAATACGGCGCGGGGCCTTTTCGCGATGGCATTATCCGGCTTTGTGAACATTCAAAACTAGACTATATGGGCATGTATTCGGTTCAAGATTTGGATGATCTGGCATCTTTCCGTACGCCAGAAGCCATTGACGGGGCAAAAGCGTTTGCAGAAAAACTGATGGCCGAATGTGTAGGATAAAAACAGGAGATATAAGCAAGAAAGATATGAGGTGCTGATATGAAAATAGGATTTTTACCAAAAACAAAACTGGGCAAAGCGTCGGTCGGATGTTTTGTTGCGCTGCTCGTGCTGTTGGGTTATTTTTTTATGATGGTGAGCGTCTTCGGCCAGCGCGGCGGTGAAACTTTCTTTAGCAACCTAAACCTCACCATACCGATGCTTTTGGCTTGGCTCTCGAGCCTTTTGGCATTCGTTTTGGGTCTTATCAGTCTTGTGTCTGGGCGATCATATTCGGTTTTGGTGATGGTGGTGGTGCTGCTTTCGCTCTTCACCACAGCCTATGGCATCATGGTCATCATATAAACACAAAGCCGATGCAATAAGTTTAGATAAGAAGCAAATTTTGTACCGCGGTATAGTGTGTCTCGCTTGTGTGTACATGAGGATTCACTTTTGATATAATACCATTTAGAGGAAAAAACAAAAAGCTGGAAGGAGCATTAAATGAGCGGGGGAAGACAAAGAAGACGAGTGTGTGTTTTGATACTGATTGCCGTGTTGGCGATTGGACTTGTGGGTTGTGCAAAAGGTGCGGGAAAAGATGTTGCGGAAAACGCACCCTTGGTGACCCATATTTTTACAGCCGACCCATCCGCGCATGTTTTTGATGGAAAGTTATATATCTATGCATCTCATGACCCAGACGAGCTGACCGACCCTGCTGCGTCATCTGACGAGGGCGGGCAATACCAGATGGTGGATTATCATGTGCTGTCGATCGATAGCCTATCGGGCACAGCCACCGATCATGGCTTGGCGTTGGCTTTGGAGG
>JBFLKV010000132.1:0-4104 GCA_040883365.1 Eubacteriales bacterium | reverse complement strand
GCTGACACCTTATGAAAAACGATGTCAGCTTGCGTAAAACGTAGCTATTCTGTGATTGGGCCTTTTATTCCTGTCCGATGAACGGGGTTCAGTTCAAATCAAGAGGCCTTTGCTATGCTTTTACTATTTACCTAAAGTCAAATCTTTTTAGCTTATACGGTCTTTGGCAAAATGATATTAAGTAGCACACCAATCACTGCCGCAAGGAACAATCCGCTAACCACGGTTGCATCCCCTAACAAAGTATTGAATGCGCCCATCACAATCAGGACAACACACGCCGTAAATATCGCAACAACAGTTACCAACGTGTATACTTTCCCTGCTTTTTCATTTTTGATGACTTTACTGAACAGCGACCAAGCAAATCCAGCCAACAACAGCCCCACAACCATCACGATAACCGCTCCGGCAGGAACAGCAACGCCTGAAATCTCTGTGCCAAGCCCTACCACCAAAATCAAGCTAACAATGATCAGGTTACGGCTATGCGTAAAGTCGAGTTTCGCATCGGCCAGTGTACGAAGTCCGATGCTGGCAATCATTCCGTACAGCATCATGCTGATGCCGCCAATAATTGAAATCGGCACGGTATATAGGAAGCCAGAGAATTTTCCGATAAACGCCAAAACAATGGCAAACACAGCAGCGATTTGTATCACGACCGGGTTGTACATTTTAGTCATGGCCAAAACGCCAGTATTTTCCGAATATGTGGTGTTCGCTGGTGCACCAATGAGGCCGGCAAACGCTGTAGCCAAACCATCACCGATCAGAGTTCTGTGTAGACCCGGTTCTTTGATAAAGTCCTTACCCACCACAGCACCATTTGTTGTGATATCGCCGATATGCTCCATAAAGGTGACAAACGCGATGGGTGCCACGGTCAGCACAGCCGCCCATGAAAACTTAGGCAGCATAAAGTCCGGCATCTGAAGCCACGCCGATGTGTTTAGCGCACCGAAGTCCACTTGACCCATGCAAATGGCCACAATATAGGAAACTACAAGTCCGAAAAGAATCGGTACAAGTTTGAAGAATCCTTTTAAGAATATTGAAACAATAATAATAACTAGAATCGCAACGCTTGCAAGCATCCAGTTGGTGGACGCGTTGGCAATTGCGCTTGGGACTAACTTTAAGCCGATCACCATGATGATAGGTCCGGTCACTACGGGCGGAAGTAACGAACGTACTTTCTCAACACCCAAGAAGTATACCAGCGCCGCCAGCACCAGATAGACAAGACCTGCAATCATAATGCCGCCCGTGGCATACGCCAAGTCGCCATTGTACATCTCGGAAACCACGAAGATGACGCTTAAGAATGCAAAACTTGAGCCCAAGAAGACCGGCACTTTTCTGCCTGTGACGAGGTGGAACAACAACGTGCCGACACCCGCTGCAAACAGCGTGACAGGAATGCTAAGCCCCGTTAGGATCGGTACCAGTACCGTCGCCCCAAACATCGCCAGCATATGCTGGAACCCAAGCAACAGAACCTTACCCAGTCCATACTCTTTAATTTTTTCCAAATCATTACCCTCCTAAAAAAAATATTTTCTAGCCTTTTTGCACATAAAAAAACACGCAGTTGCGCGCGAAAACCATCAAGAAATGTATAGCAGAATAATAGTGGACCTTCTGGTTTCGCAGAACGCAGTTAAAGGTTATCCATATATTATCATTTCAACGTGAGATTGTCCATACTTTGTATCAATCCACACCGCTTGACTTGCAAAAAAACTTTTTACCTTGTTAAATATATGACGCCAACGCGCAGGCTTCGGTGAACACAACGCCCTTCATCCCGACTTTTTGTGCCCCCGTAACATTTTCGGCCGTATCATCTATAAACAAACACGTCTCAGGGGTCAATTGATACTTTTCCAAAAAAAATTCATATATCTCGGCGCTCGGCTTGATGAGCCGAACATCGCATGAGAACACGCCCCCATCAAACAGGGTGAAAATATCATATTTATTTTGTATAAACCGGCTTAAGTCTTTGTGATAATTTGAAAGATAATAAAGTCCATGCCCTGCGGCTTTTACCTTGGGGAGCATCTTTGCCGTCTCCTCCTTTAGCGTCAACATCTCAGGGATGCGCGCCATTGTCATCCCAATCAAATCCCGATACTGCGGTTCTCGATTGCAAAAATTCTCGCCCGCTTCTTCTGCCGTTATCGTTCCCCTATCCAGCTCAATCCACTCGCTGCTTTTAAAAATAATCTCATTAATCCTATTTCTATCGGTCGCGTCATCAATGAAACCCTTCAAGAAAATCTCGGGTTTAAAATCGACCAGCACATTGCCTATGTCAAATACAAAATTCATACGTTTATCTTTACCTTCGCTCGTTTTATCCTGATGCGTGCTTCTTTTCTTGCCTACATCTCATATCATAATTCTGGTTATTATATCATCATTCATCCGTATTGACCAACGCACTCACAGCGCGCTTAGCAAAAAAACAGCCCCACCGTTTCCAGCAGGGCTGTTACTAATTTATCTTATTTTCTATGCCGCAGGTGTTTCACTCGGCTCAGCGCTTTCGCTGACAATCGGTGCCGCCGATTCACTCGGTGCTGTGCTTTCACTCGCGGCCGGCGTCGGTGCTTCACTGGCTTGCGGTGTTGCTTGTTCACTGACTTTCGGTGTTGCTTGCTCACTGACTTTCGGTGACGCACTAGGCACCGCCGATACGCTTGGGCTAACCGCTACGCTCGGGCTGGCCTCAGGTGCAGCTTCATAGTACCATGCGCTTAAAATACCCTCAGTGCCGCCAAGAATCACCTCGCCGGTTTGATCTGCTAAAGTTAGGCTAATGATTATGCCCGCTTCATCCAAAGCATATCCAGTAATCACAGCAAAGGTCTCTTCACCCGTCTGAACCAGAATCATCGGCGCGGCTTCATTCGCTAGGATGCTGACCAAATCGTCTGCCAAAACGTCCACTGCGCTAAAGGTGCTGATGTCATACCCTTCTCCCAAAGCCAAGGTTTGTGCGTATTCCAGACTGCTCTTGGCTGGCTCAGCCGGTGTTGCACTCGGGCTTGCGCTCGGGCTTACACTCATGCTGGGTGACGCTGTTGCACTGGCGCTTGGCGACGCACTCGGGCTTGCGCTCGGACTCTGACTGGGGTTTGGTGTTGGCTCGGGTAACCACGAAGCTGCATCCTCAATCGATTTAAGGTAATATCCGCTTTGCGCGTTGGTTGCCTCGCATTTTACATCAACCCTCGTTCTACCGACGGTTCTTGCTTCTGCTCTAAAGAGATAGTCACCGGACAAGCTAGGCGTAAAGCTGACGCTCGTGCTGTCAATCCAAGATGTAAACGTTGTCCATTTTGTTTTACGCTGTCCTGCTAATGCATAACTGTACCGATACTCCTTATCATGATTATAACCCCCGTCGTCCGCCGTTACCTCAAGCGTGATGTACTCGACCCCGCTTGGCGTCGCTGTCAGTTCTGCCGTTTCGACCGGCGCAATATTATAGAGCATAAAACTATCGACAGAATAGTCTTCAATCTTTGTACTTCCCTCAAGCCTTGCATTTAGCCTGATGTATACCTTCACTTCACCGTTCAGTTCGCTCAAATTGATACCGACATTAATCGAACCAAATCCGTAATCATTATATGCCGTCCAATCATGCGCTTTTAAGTCTTTCCAGCGCTTATTGTCTGTCGAATATTGCAGCTGGTATTCAGTCGTGCCACTGACGGGTTCACTGATAGATACGCTGGCCATAACCACCTCAATATACTCGTATGTATCCTTTGGCAAAGTGATATTTGTTGTCACTTCACGTTCTTCAGTCAGCATCCATATCTCTACCGGCTCGCTCTCCGCGTCGACGCCACTTCTGCCTTCGTTGCGTATTTGTGCTTTAATCATATAGCTTTTATCATTCTTGGCCTTCGGCACCGGACAAGTCACGGTGTAGGTGCTGCTGCCCTCATAGACCAAGGGTTGCCATGCACTTAGGGGCTTATAGCTCTTCCCATTATTGATTGAGTAAACAATCTGGTACATCACATCGTCGTCATCACTGGTCACATCAAGCTGTAAGTTCATCTCAGTATCTGTGTCAATAAT
>JBFLKV010000131.1:0-6234 GCA_040883365.1 Eubacteriales bacterium | reverse complement strand
TTGGTGTCGCCGTTGGCTCAGGCGTCGGCGTTACATACGGACGTGCATCCGAAGCATACGCCGTTATCGTACCAGCGTCACCATCCGGGCCAGTCAATGTCCATGTTACCGATGATCCACTAAACTTCACCACAAAGTAATCCCCATATGCCGCATCAGCGCCATTTAGAGTATTGCCCTGTTTGAAACTCGTTTTCATGCCATAAACAGCCGTACCCGTGCTGATAGCGTTCTGTAGCATTTCACTGCTCAACACTTCTCTAGCATTTCTATTGTAATAGCCAAAGTATGCGGTATATGACCCATCCGCATTCTCGAATAAATCATCCACTTTGACCGATATCTTCTGATAAGGGACTGCGGTAGCCGTCGGCGTCGGTGTTGGTGTCGGCGTAGCTGTCGGCTCTGGCGTAGGCGTTGCCGTTGGTTCAGGTGTCGGCGTCGCAGTAGGTTCAGGTGTTGGCGTTGCTGTTGGCTCTGGTGTCGGTGTCGCCGTAGGTTCAGGCGTCGGCGTTGCTGTCGGTTCAGGCGTTGGTGTCGCCGTTGGTTCTGGTGTCGGCGTTGCCGTTGGCTCAGGTGTTGGTGTCGCTGTCGGCTCTGGCGTCGGTGTTGCTGTCGGCTCTGGTGTCGGTGTTGCCGTCGGTTCTGGTGTCGGTGTTGCTGTCGGCTCAGGTGTCGGAGTCGGTTCCGGTGTCGGGGTCGGTTGCGTCGACTCTTTCTTTTTAGCTATCGCCGTCAGTTTTTTATTCTTTTGAGTTTTTAAAGACCATTTAGTCGTATTGCCTGAAAAAACAACACGCATATATTGGCCGTGCGTGGCACTATCACCAGGCAAAAAGGTCGTAATCAAGCCACCCACAATCGTTCCGCTCGAAACACTATTGTCGGTGATATCACTACCTGAAACCGTCACAGTATTCGGATTATTATAGCCAAAAGTTGCGGTGCAGGTGCCATTGCCATTGTTAATCACACTGGCAACATACACGCTAATCGCATCGAGCGTAGAACTGCCTTTAATTGTAAAAAGCATAGATGGACTTGGAGAAGGCGAAGGTGAGGGCGTGCTCTGTGCACCCCCGGAAGCCGAAGGCATTGCACTGGCCAGTGCCGAAGCACTCGGAGCGGTTGATGCCGAGAATTGGCTTGAGGGCTGCGGTGCGCCGGGCGAGGCGGATGCGCCGATTGGGCTGCTTTGCGGAGTTGCGGTGGCTACCCCACCATCAACCGAAGAACTGACCGCCGAAGGTGCCGGACTTAAATCGCTGCCTGCGTTAGTGCTAGGCGATGCCTTAGCCCCATCTTGCGGTACTGTTGTTGCGCTCACATGGGTGGGGGCCGATGAAGCTGCGCCACCGCCCGAAGTTGCTTCGGGGGCCGATGAAGCCGATCCGCCATTTGCCGTAGCGGCAGGAGCCGCGGATGATCCACCACCAACAGCATCGGTGTCACCCGGCTGCTCAGTGTTTTCATCTTGCTGCGCAGCGCCGTCATTCGATTGGGCCGCATCTTCAAAGAGCGAATCATTATTCGATGTTGAACTATCATTTGTCTCGCCATTGTTACTATCCTGCGCCGACCCAGAGTCCTCCTGAGCGATGGGTGCAGGTGCTGCGGCGACGGGTGAAGGCTGTACAACCGCGGGAGCCGCTTGGCTCACTGTTTCTTCGCCGTCCGCGCCGAAGCCTAAAAGTGGTACAACAAGCATAGCAATTGAAAGCACAATTGCCACCACAGACGCCATATTAAATGGTCTGATGATCCGCTTGAAAGAAATCAAAAAAATACCCGCCTTATTGTCATTGCGTAAAAGCGGGTAACAAAAAAGGCTACCTACTTTCACGATAAAACGAGCATAGGTAACCGGGCTGCCTTGGCCGTTGGCGGTAGGCCCCTTGGTTTTGCGTCCTAACCTTTCAGTCAGTTTGCCCTTTTACTAACCTCATTAGAAATACACAAGTATTGTATATAAATGCACGCGTTTTGTCAAACCAAATCTGGGAGCAAAAGCCCGAAAAATGGCGGTTTTTGCATGCTTATACACCTAAAAGTCATAGAATACCTATATATTGATATACGCGCCTTAAATAAATGCACATCTTGTATAAAAAATCAAGAAACGAATAAAAATTCAAAAGTATCCCGCATGTAAAAACTCAAGTTAAAACGCCGGATTATTTTGCTTTTTTGATAAACGATGCGATCTCGCCCCAGGTTGGCATCGATTCGATAGCCCCATATCTGCTTGCCACAATAGCCCCGCAGGCGTTGGCGTGATAGAGCAATTCTTCGGCCGTCTTCGCATCCATCAAAAACGGGTTGATGTTTTCAACCATCAGCTTTGCCGCAAAAGCACCGATAAAGGCATCCCCCGCACCCGTTGTATCCACAGCTTCCACCCGAAAAGCGGGAGCGCTGACATCCATGTGCTGAGTGATGATCCGCGAGCCTTCTTTGCCCATCGTGTACAAGAATACGCGGACGCCCTGCTCAAAAGCCATTTGTGCCGCGGCTTTCACATCGTTGGTATCAAAAATAAAGGAAAGCTCATCATCGCTGACTTTTATGATATCCGCTTTTCGCATAAACGCCCAAACCGTACGCTTTAGTGCCAAAGCATCCGGCCACAGCGCAAATCTTAAGTTCGGATCAAAGATAATCGTTCCCGATTTTTCTTTGACACATTGAATCGCTTTTATATGCGCTTCTTTTACCGGGGCATCGATCAAATCCACCGTGCCAAAGTGCAGAAAATCGTCCGGGCTAAACCAATCCGCATCAATCTCTTCCGGCGCCAAAAGCATATCTGCACCCGGATTGCGGTAAAACGAAAAATCCCTCTCGCCATCCGCTTTTAGCGAAACAAAAGCCAAAGTGGTGTTGGCTACTTCTGTACGAAAGACATGACTCACGTCTATGCCGGCGCTTTGCATAATATCCACCAAAAAATCACCGAAGGCATCCTGACCCAACTTGCCGATAAATGATGCATCCACGCCTTGTCGCGCCACCGCCGCACAGACATTGGCCGGTGCGCCCCCTGCTTTTTTCTTAAAACCATCCACCGCTTTTAGCGGTAGCGCTTTTACTTCCGGAATAAAGTCAATCAGTGCTTCGCCGATTGAAAAAAGTCGTCTTGTGCTCATATTTTCCATCCTTTGTAAGCAGTATAGAACAAAATTATTAAATTGTCATTAAAATCACAATTGGATGCTTGACATTAACCGAACGCCATGATAGATTAACCATGTTAGCTCAAGCTAACTAGAAAAGTTGAGGTGATTATTATGACTTTAGCACAAGGTAGCATC
Organism: Eubacteriales bacterium; assembly: GCA_040883365.1. GTDB lineage: Bacteria > Bacillota > Clostridia > Christensenellales > CALMFG01 > CALMFG01. Next base: position 2,923 of record JBFLKV010000131.1, on the reverse strand, counting down.
AACCAAACCTACGTCATTCGAGACGTTGAAGCGATTGAAGGCATGCGAGATTTTTTGCTAACACTGGGTTGTTACAGTGGCGAAAAAGTGACCATTATCTCTAAGCTGGCTTCCAACTTCATCATCAACGTCAAAGACGCAAGATATAGCATTGATGAGGGTTTAGCGCGTGCAATCATGATTTAATTCTTTGCAGCGCCTTTTTTTTGCCTATTTAGTTAGCCTTTGCTAACTATAAAATATATTATGAAAATGGAGAAAGAACATGAAGATTGCATTAGCAGGAAACCCGAACAGCGGGAAAACAACGCTGTTTAACGCTATCACCGGCAAAATCGAACATGTCGGTAACTGGCCCGGGGTCACTGTGGAAAAGAAAGAAGGTTCGATTAAACCCGAACTAAACAAAAATCGAGATGATGTTGTGATCGTCGATCTTCCGGGTGCCTACTCGATGTCGCCCTATACATCGGAAGAATCCATCACCCGAGACTTTGTACAAAAAGAAAGCCCGGACGTGATTATCAACATCGTTGACTCGACTAACCTCAGTCGTTCACTTTTCTTTACCACACAGCTTTTAGAGTTGGGTGTACCGGTGGTGGTCGCGCTTAACAAATATGACCTCACTGAGAAAAAGGAAAATAGTATCAATTTGGATTGGCTAAGCGAGCGGTTGCAGTGTCCTGTGATTGCCACCATTGCTACCAAAGCGGCACACAACGCCGGACTTAAGCAGCTGGCCGCCGAAGCGATTCGCTTGGGCCTTTCAGATTATAAACAACCCGCTCCGCATGTGGGTGGCGCAAAACGCGCCAGCACCAAAGCGGACTTTGAAAAAGCTGACAAAAAGCGCTACGATTTCGTAAACCGTGTGGTGGCGGATGTTGAGCGACGCAAAATCAGCTCGGCATCCCAGACCGCACAAGACAAAGTTGACCGCGTAGTGGCCAACAAATGGCTGGGCATTCCGATCTTTGCCGCAGTCATCTGGCTGGTCTTTTCCATTTCGCAAGCCTGGCTAGGCCCCGTTCTTGCTGACATCTTCGTCGGCTGGTTAGATGCATTCTATGAGTGGGTAGGGGGATTGTTGGGCAATGTCAGCCCCTTCCTTTCCAGCTTGCTACTGGATGGCATCATTGGCGGTGTTGCGGCTGTTGTCGGCTTCTTACCACTCATCATGGTGCTGTTCTTCTGCTTGGCCCTTCTGGAAGACTGCGGATATATGGCCCGTGTTGCCGTGGTGATGGACCGTTTCTTCAAACGCATCGGTCTTTCGGGCAAATCGGTCATTCCTATGGTGGTCAGCACCGGCTGTGCCATTCCGGGCATTATGGCATCAAGAACCATAAAAGACGTACGGCAACGAAGAACCACAGCCATGCTTTCACCATTTATGCCTTGCGGTGCTAAACTGCCGATTATCGCGCTGTTTGCTGGCTTATTCTTTGGGGAAAAAGGATGGGTCGGTACCTCCATGTACTTCCTTGCGATTATTGTCATCATCATCAGCGGCTTGATCGTGCGCAAAATCACCGGCGACAAATCACAGAATTCTTACTTCATCATGGAACTGCCCGAGTACCGCTGGCCCAGTATCAAGCGCGCAACCCTCTCGATGCTGAGTCGTGCTAAAGCATTTATCATCAAAGCGGGTACCATCATTCTGGTCTGCAACGCCATCGTGCAAATATTGCAGTCCTTCAACTGGCAGCTTCAGGTGGTGGGCGAAACCGCACCCGAAACCAGCATCTTAGCTTCTCTGGCTTCGCCGTTTGCGCTTCTGTTCATCCCTCTAGGCTTTGGGCTTTGGCAGTTTGCAGCCGCCGCCATCACCGGCTTTATCGCCAAGGAGAACGTGGTGGGCACATTGGCTGTGACCTTTGCGGTGACCAATTTTATCGACACCGAAGAACTCGCTTTAATCGGCGGAGCTGGCGAAGTCAGCGCTGTTTTCGGCATCGGTGCCGTTGCGGCACTTTCGTACTTGGTCTTCAACCTATTCACCCCACCCTGCTTTGCGGCTATCGGCGCGATGCGCAGTGAGATGGAATCTAAAAAATGGTTCTGGGGTGGCGTTGGTTTCCAACTTGCAATGGGCTACGTGCTGGCCTTCCTCGTATATCAGGTCGGCACACTCATCACCACCGGCGCACTCGGCAGTGGTTTTATCGGCGGCTTAATCGCTGTTTTGGCTATCGTTGCTATCGTCGTTTATCTGATGAGAAAAGGTTCAAGACAAACTAAAACCATCAAAGAAGGTGTAACAAATGTTGGCTAATATCATCGTTCTCGGCGTTATCGCTCTTATTATCGGCCTGGCCGTATTCTGGGTGGTGCGCGAGAAAAGAAAACACAAAGGCAACCCAGCCTGCATCGGCTGTCCTTATAGCAAGGGCAATCAAGGATGCGGCGGGCATTGCTAGCAAAAACAAAAAAGCGTTCGTTTTAAAACGAGCGCTTTTCTTTTTCTTTATTCGTTCAAAAATCCCAGTTGCCAAATTCTGCTTCATGTTATAAGCTGGTTTAAACCCCAACAAGGAGAATCCCTAATGTTCTTTACACCGCTGTCCAGCTATCTGCAGGCCCTCATCATCACCCTTTTTGTCGAGGTGGGTTTGTTCGCGCTGATTATCTCGCATAAACCTGCAAAGATCATCGCCGCCGCTTCCTTCAACCTACTCTCGCACCTGCTTTTGCACCTTTTCTTCCACTTTGCCGTGGTTTCGGGTTGGGATAGTCGGTTTATGATATGGCTGGTCGGCGAAATCGGCGTTTGGGCGTTAGAAGGTTGTCTTTACTATTTTTCCAAGATTATCCCAAAAATCGGCAAGGCCACACTTTGGTCCTTTGTGTTCAATATGGCCTCCATCATAGTCGGCTTTGCGTTTGATCTAGTATTCTAATTTTTCATCTAAACTTA
>JBFLKV010000130.1:0-3680 GCA_040883365.1 Eubacteriales bacterium | reverse complement strand
GAAACCGTCTGCGTTCGGCCGGGGATATTCCCAGCCAGCATGATGGTGGCGCCAAATTCGCCCAGCGCGCGGGCAAAGGCCAACACCGCACCCGCCATGATGCTGGGGATAGAGTTTGGTAACATCACACGCAAAAACAAAGCGAGTTCGCTCATGCCCAAGGTTCTTCCGGCATGCAACAGGTTTTCGTCCAGTTGCTCAAAAGCGCCCCTGGCCGTACGGTACATCAGCGGAAAAGCAACCACAGTGGAAGCAATCACTGCACCCGTCCAAGTGAACACCACCGAGACGCCAAGTGAAGCCAAGAATGCGCCAAACGGACCGTTCTTGCCGAAGATGACCAAAAGGAAGAAACCGACCATTGTGGGCGGAAGAACTAAAGGCAATGTGAACAAGCCGTCCACAAAGCCTTTACCCTTTCGCATCTTGACGGTCAGCCGAGCCGCAAGGATGCCTAGAATAAAAGTAAACAGTGTAGCAAGAAAGGCAACTTTTAGAGACAGTATTAGTGGTGTGACATCCATAGGGCTTTGGCCTCCTTATCTAATGATTATTCTACCATTGTAAAGCCATATTTGGCAAAGATGGCAGCGCAGGATTCGGAACCTAGAAATTCGATAAACGCCAACGATTCATCCTGGTAAGTGCTGGCGGCCAAAACGGCGGCTGGATAGATAATCTGCTTTACGCTATCGGCCGGTGCTTCGCATATGATGGTCACCTTGTCGATGGTGGCGGCATCGGTGGCATAAACTATTCCGGCATCGACTTCGCCGTTTTCTACCCAGGTGAGCACTTGACGCACATCAGTTCCGAAGTTGGCTTTGGCCTCAACGGCATCCACGATGCCAAGCGAAGTCAGCACTTCTTCGGCGTATTGCCCTGCAGGGACGCTGGCCGGGTCACCCATGGCCACAGTAACGACGGCGTCGGCGGTTAAATCTTCAAAACAGGTGATAGTACTTTCCAAGTCCGCAGGGACGATCAACACCACCTTGTTTTCCAACAAATCAACGCGCGTGTCGGTCAGGATTAGTGACTGTTCTTCCAGCGCATTCATCTGCTTTTGTGCGGCCGAGATAAAGACATCCACGGGTGCGCCTTGCTCTATCTGGGTCTGGAGCGAGCCGGATGAAGCATAGGTGAACGTCAGGGTCACGCCCGGGTTTTCTGCCTCGTACAGCGCTTTGATTTCTGCGGTGACGTCGGTCAGGCTGGCGGCCGCCGCAACGGTCAGTTCATAAGTGTCTGTCGCAAGGTCGGTCGGGGTTGCGGCAACCTCCGAGGGGGTACAACCGACAGCTGACAGGATGATGAGAATCATCAGGGTGAACATCATAAGTCTTTTCATAGTATAAACCTTCTTTCTTTATATAACACGCAGTGATGCGTGTAAGGATCCTTATATATAGTAGAAACCAATAAAAAAACCGAAGTCATCTCATAAAAAGGAGAAATAACTCGGCTTCGAATCAGGTGACTTAATGAAAACGGTTAAAACGCAACAAAACGATAAATAATGTTTAATATTGTTGTGTTTTGTTGCATTATACGTGATATATTTAGCAAAATCAAGGGGTATTAATAATATAAACAGAAGAAACTGCGAAAATTCAGGTGGATTTGCCTATAATCATGCGCGAAAGTTAGGTATCCATGCATATTGATTGACAGGTTTTAAACCTTCGGATAGAATTAAAGTAAACAAAAATAAACAAAACAACACGAGGTGCTTTAAAAAATGCCTGAAGAAATCGTTTATTCGGCGCAGGAAGTGGCGGATAGATTAAAAATCAAGAAGAATACCGTTTACAACATGATTAAGCGCGGCGAAATCGTGGCCTATCGCATCGGCAATAAGGTGCGGGTGAGTGAGAGCGAGCTAAAAAAATACATGGACGGTGCGTTGACATATGTTTCGGCAGACACCGAACAACCCACCGCCGCAATTTGCGACACGGGAGGCACCATGCGTCCGATGTTGGATGAGCCTGTGCAGAAAGCCAATGGATTTATTATCTGCGGGCAGGATGCTGCACTGGACGCCTTAGCCAATCAGATGCAGAACCGCTCGGGCAAGCCCACCTTGCGCTCCTATGTGGGGAGCTACAATGGCTTGACTATGCTTTATAAAGGCGAGGCCAGCATCGCATCCAGCCACCTTTGGGACGCTGAGACCAACACTTACAATGTGCCGTTTTTAAACCACTTGATTCCCGGTGTACCCACTGAGGTCATCCATCTGTTTAAGCGCACACAGGGTTTTTATGTGGCCAGTCGAAACCCCAAACGCATTCAATCATGGGAAGACTTGGGGCGTAAGGATATCGTGATGGTCAACCGCGAAAAGGGCAGCGGCACGCGTGTGCTGTTGGACGGCAAACTGCGGCTTGCGGGGATTGATGCGCCCAGCATTGAGGGCTATGGTCGAGAGTGCTTTTCGCATCTAAGCGTAGCGGGCGTGGTCGCGCGAGGCGGCGCGGACGTGGGTGTGGGAACACAATATGGCGCCAAGATGATACAGGGGATCGACTTTGTGCCCCTTCAGCAGGAGAGCTATGATCTGGTGGTCAGAGCAACGGATATGAACCAGCCGATGTTTAGCTTAGCTATCGAAATTATCAGGTCCAGAGAGTTTAGATCCGCACTGGAAGACATGAAGCTTTATGACTTAAGCGACATAGGCACCACGATTGCAAGAACATAAATTTAACAATTATTTTGTAAAAAAAGCTTGTACAAAACAAAAAGCTATGATATCATCCGACAATAAAATTGATTCGGCGCAGGAAAGCCGAGAAAAAACAGAATAGCAAATTAAACAGCATCGACGCTTTATAGATCAGCCAAATTTGGGCCGAATATAAAGCGCGTTTTGTTTATTAGGGCAATGTGGTCTTTTATGATAATGCGTATTCTTTTTACGCAAAGATAATAAAAGGCCATTATTTTTTTATTAAGACTAAAAAGCGTTTGTCGCTTTTAATAAATTTTTGAAGGGAAATGTCAAGATGAGAGAGGGTATGCACGAGAGCAAAAGAAAGAAAAACTAGGCGATTGACCGATTGAGAAAAGCACTCTGGCCGTAAAGGCGGCAAGGGAACGAGGACTTGAAAGCTTAAAAAAGAGGTGAATCGTATGAGTAAAGTTTTAAACATCGATCTTTTGGAAGAGAGGAAAAACTCGGTGATGTGCAAGGGCAAGAACGACGAAAAGCACATCGCTTGCGGAAAGAATAGTGCCGCGGGATCGGTCAGCCAACGCGCCTGTGTATACTGCGGTGCGCGTGTGGTGCTAAACCCAATCACCGACGCATACCATATCGTACACGGCCCTATTGGGTGTTCCAGCTATACTTGGGATATTCGCGGCAGCCTGTCCAGCAACGCGGAAGTATACCGCAACAGTTTTTCGACCGATTTGAGGGAAAGAGACATTATCTTCGGCGGCGAAAAAAAGCTGGCGGCGGCGATTGATGAGATTGCGGCGATGTACTCACCCAAAGTAATTTTCGTTTATTCCACTTGCGTCGTCGGTATCATCGGTGATGATCTGGACGCAGTGTGCAAAAAAGCTGAGGAGAAAACCGGCGTACGGGTGATTCCTGTACGCTCCACCGGTTTTGCAGGGAACAAAGCCAGCGGATATCGTGCAGCATGCGATGCGATTATGGATTTGAT
>JBFLKV010000129.1:0-6219 GCA_040883365.1 Eubacteriales bacterium | reverse complement strand
TTTTGTGTGATGTGGATTGGGTCAAAACTAAGTACTTCGCCTGAGATTTGGTACAAAAGAAACCCGGGTAAAGACTATTTAAGACTAGCCGAGTTCTACGAAAGCAAAATTGGGTCATGCAAGATTGTGCCCATCAGTTATGATTTTAATCAAAACCGTTTAATCGATAGTTTTATTGATGCGTGTCAATTGGAAAAAAGAGATTATCAATTGCCAAAAAAAGCGAAGTCGAATGTCTCTGCAAACAAATATGTCGTTGAGGTAATGAATGATCTTAACCATTATATTATGGATGATCAAACCTTCTTTAAAATTCGAGAACGTGTTCTAAATCATGAAAAGCTGAAAAATGGCCCCAAAGCGATATTCTATTCAAATGAAGAACGCCGGCAGAATAATCAGAGACTTCAAAAATCGACGAAAGCGTTTATTGAGAAGTATAATCATGGGCAACCCCTGTTTGAAGAACTTAAAGATATCGATGTCCCTGCGGGTTTGGATAAAGAAACCAAACAAAAGATTGTACAAAAAATTCTCGATGATTTTAAGCTGGATGATAAAAGGGATTTACCATCTATCATACAACTAAAAGAAACACTGCAAATTCCGGAAGAGACACATGGCGCTGATCTGTTCAGAGAAATTGCGTTGATATTTGAACATCATCACTTATATCAAGAAGCTTATCGCTTCATGAAAATTGCGCATTTTCATCGAAAGGATGGTCCATTTATCATTAAAAAAATGGCTGATTTAGAGCCTTTGAGTAAAAAGAAAAGCGATATCACCCCAGCGTACAGATTGAGCAACGCATGGATTCTTGAAATTCTGGGTGAGAAAACGGATGCACTGATTGTTGACCCCAAGCAGTTTGATCGCCTTTATAAGGAACTGAAAACTCATCAGCAAGTAGGTGCGGATCAAATTTTCCGCGTACTGGCTTCTATCTGCGATGAATATGGTTATCTTGAAGCGGCGAGTTATTTTCTTATGCTGACACTCTACTTAAAACCAAACAAAATCAACCTCTATAAAAAGAGCATCCAGTATCAGCGAATGATATACAACAAAAACAACAGTCAAGATCGCCCTTTAGTCTATCTGCATATGGGTGCAAATAAAGCGGCTTCCACCAGTATTCAATGCTCTTTGTCCGCCAATCGCGACGGTTTAAAAACATTAGAACCCGGGTATTTTTTCGCAAAGAGTTGGGGCGCCAATCACTCCAGAGCACTGATGTCGTTTTGCAACAAAAACAGTTCTAATTTAACGGCGCATATTCGTGATGGCTGGGAACCAGCGCAGATTAAAGCGTATGAAACCAAAAAACTGAGAGCCGTGAAGCAAGAGATTGAGGATAGTGATGCGAAAAACTTTGTGTTCTCGGGTGAAGATTTGCATTTTCTGAACCGCATGAGTATGATGCGCGTTCGACAGTTATTATCTTTTTTAATTCCAAATTGCGATATTCACGTTATTTTTTATGTGCGCGGTTTCGCCGCTTATTTAAACTCTGGAATGCAGCAGAGCGCAAAAAGTGGGCGAAGAAGACGCGATATCATCAGGCACAAATTGAAGAAACGTTGTTTTTATAAGTCAGCGCTTGTGAACATGAGCGCGGTTTTTGGTAAAAAAAACCTAATCGTTAGGTCTTTTGAGGAAGCCGTTTCGCATCCGAAAGGGCCGGTTGGTGATTTTTTTAAGCTGATTGGGCTGAGTGACGAAACAATAAATGATTTGGCGTATCGAAGAAAGAATGAGTCGGTCTCCAATATTGCAGCACAATTTATGTTCTATATCAATGAAGAGTATCCGCTGATTAATAAGGAAAAAAAGAAGAATCCAGGAAGAGTAGCGAGAGGTGCAGCACCGTTAAAAGCGATTAGCGGCAGCGAGAAATATTCGCTCGAAAGGCGATATATTCGATTGTTTTATCCGATGATGAAAAAGGAAGCGGCGTGGCTGAAAAAAAACTATGGCATCGATTATTCGGACTATAAGGTAAAGCAAAAACGAAAACCCATTATTTTCGACGATCAATTTGCAGAGGAGATGATGGGCGTGTTTGATGAGCTATCCCCGGTCATGCAGCATTTGTCTTATCGGTGCTGTAAAAAGAAATCCAAAAAATTGCTGATTAACAAAACGAGCAAAAGGACATTTGCAAAACTGGCGACTTGGTGCGAGAACACGCATGCAGATATCACGAGAGTCGATTTTATAGAGGCTTTTGTGTCTTCGAAGAAGCGGGGCTGAGATTTGCTTTCTTTTGCTGGAGCTCAAAAATATAATTGAGATGGTTTTTGATGACATCCAAACTGTAATCTAATGTGATGACCGAATTAACCCGATAGGAAAAACCATTAACGGAGGGCCGAACATGACCGATATGTCCGTTTGCGATAAGTGGGTTAATATTGTCGATGGCACGGTTTAATCGCGTGGCTAAACGCTGATCGAATTGCAAATCTATCGAGAATTTCTCATCTTTTTTTGAAGCATATAAGTCGGGATTAAAAGTGCCGGACATCTTTCGTTTGCGGTTGACTTTTTTGTTGATGAACTCCGGGAATTTTAGATTGTACTGATAGGCCAAATAGGCACCCTGGGCACCCAAGCTTGCATTATGTTTTTTTATCTTGCTAAAGCTTGAAGATGTTATCGCGTCAAAGCCGATCATGCTAAAAAAGTCATCGATTAAATTTCCATTTTTAAAACAGTTTTTATTAAACACGCGAAAATGAATGCGTGATGGATCGAAGTTTCGCATCCATGCACGAGGAAAACGATATAATTGATTTTCAATCAGATTGCGTATAATCTGACCCACTGTGTCTTTCGGTCTTAGCCGCATGGCTTGTTGTACTCTGCTGTTGATTAGCGATTCGGGTTCCCGGACGTATGCAACAATGTTGACCTCGTCAAAATATTGCGAAGCGAAGTGCTTGAAACGCAGAACCGCGCGATGGGACCAAAAGCTTGTGCCTTCGCTGGAGATGATAACGGTGCTGTTGCGAGGAACGGTGGATAAGTATTTTTTCCACTTGTGTAGTAAAAAGGCTTCGACATGGCTAAAACTATCGTTTGGGAATATCGGTTTCCAATTATGTACACGATCCTTTTCTGATGTTGAGAAGATCGGATGGAAGAAAGTATTATGAGGATGGAATTTGGCGGGATAATAAAGCCCATAGCTTTGAAGCATTTCGTGCTCGCGCTGCAATAGATTCTGAAGGCTGGTGGTGCCGGTCTTCATGGTGCCGATATGTAAATATAGTTTGTTTATTTTTTGTTTGGGGGGTATTTCATTTGTCAAACGGTACCATAAGTAACGAAAGCCAAATATGGTTTTTGGCAATGTGAAACGACGCTTTTTGAGGGATAGGGCTTTTTTTAATCGTGAAATTTTCCCATTCAAAGCATTCAAAATAGATAAAATCACGTCCTGTTCAATGACATCCAAGGTGGGATATGCCGCTTTTTCTAGACTTGCATTTACGGGTTCTGTATGCCATTTGGCGAATTCATGCATGGATTGAATGTCTTTATTCATGAGATCAGTGGACTTAGCATCAAGCCTGATGTCCAAGTGGAAGTTATGGTCATTTGCAACGCAAAAGCACCGTAAAAAAGAGGGATGCTCAATCAAGCAAAAATCCTCTGGCGAAGATTGATTAAGCGCGTGCAACAATAACGTTCCTTGCAAACCCGGATACTCAAACATGCCTTTTGGTTCCATCGATAGATTTTTGGTTATTTGACCATACCCGATATTTTTGAGCAGAAGGGTCATCAACGATAGACCATTGGTTTTTGTATAATCATATGAAACGACTTTGCATTGCTTAGGTGCGAATGCATGTGCCCAACTTAAGATGTCATGGTAAATGCCATTTTTGATATGCTGATTGACAAGATCTATGATGGAAGCCGAGCTGCCGCTTAAGATGCTTTGCTGAACTTTCATCTCCAAGCAATTTAAGGGCGCAGGCGTTAAAGCGATTAGTTCAATATCTTGGGTATAGTCGCCCAAAAAATCAAGCAGCTTAGGTTTTGACATGGCGCTTTGCCAAGGTGCTGTGTTGATCGGTATAATAATGCTTGCGTTTGCGGGCGCTTTTTCCAGCTGCTTTGTTAGCTTCTTTATTAGAGAGGCGGAAGTGACTTCTTTACCATCCATGCCTTTTTTATCTAAAAAATCGGGATTTAAGAGATGTGTGCAACAGTGTAGTTTTGCCGTGGTAAAAGCTGAGCGGTTTTCATTGTAAACAGCCTTTAGCCATCTATCAAGACGGATGTCAGGTGAGATATAAAGAAAAATCTTATTGAATTTCATAAGCGCCTCTTCTTAAGGTTTTTGCATCACCGGCAATAAGACAAGTATAGCATGAATCGAGAAAAATCTATATACGTGGAATAATTTAACACTTGATACAATCACTTGTCAGTGACCAATCTTTTAATACTTAAGCCAAATATGATATAATATGTTTTTGGTTCTCTAAGGGAGAGCATAGAATGGATAAACAGTCACGATTACAAGAAAAAAAACATCAGCGGTTTACTTGGCTTCAAATAGTGCTTCTGCTGTTTGAGCTTCTTTCAGTGAGCTTTTCTTATATCATTCTTGACGCTAGATACATCAGCACCAGATTTCATATTATAGAAACCGATATTTCGGTCAGCACCGCGAAAGGTATTTTTTTGCTTTTTGTCGTCGGTGTTTTTTTTGTACTCAAGTATTTTGGTCTTTATCGATCAGTCAAAACCAATCCTTTAGAGATTTTTTGTAACTTACTTTGCGCCGTTGTTACAATCGCGGTTTTTGCGATGATTATCGATTATTTTAACCCGGAGATATCAATCAACGAGGTATCGCATCTTATAGCGATGGCGCTGCAAATCGTTTTTATTGGAATCGGAATTTTGATTGCCCGCTATATATATCGCAAGAAAAGAAAAGAAAAAAAAGCCGTCGTCATATGTCATCATACTGACGATGCTATTCCGATTATTTTTCGCGCTATGGACGACAAGGCAGATCTTTTTCAAAGCATCGAAATTTGCTTTGATAGTAATCGAACAAGATGGCTAAAAGAAAAAATTCTCTGTGCTGATCACGTATACTTTTCTCATCAATGTGTAATAGGTAAACGAAATGAATTGCTGGAATACTGTTCGGTCAATAAAATTGACCTATCGTTTGTTCCAACCAGCGCCAACATCGTCATCAATAGTGGCCTGTTTTCCAGCCTGGATGATTTAATGACCCTGGATATTCGTTCAAATCAGGATCTGGAGTATTTGGTTTTTAAGCGACTTGGTGATTTATTTGGTTCATGTTTATTGCTTTTGCTTTTAGCGCCACTTTGTGCGGTCATTACGCTGCTTATTTTCCTTCAGGATGGGAAGTCCCCCATCTATAAACAAGAGCGGGTCACCCTTAATGGCGAAAAGTTTTTGCTTTACAAATTTAGAACCATGCGTTTGGAAGCCGAGAAAGAGACCGGCGCAGTGCTCGCAAGCAACGGCGATGAACGCATAACGAAAATAGGCAAAATCCTACGCTCTATGCGGCTGGACGAAATCCCACAGCTTATCAATGTGCTTTCAGGCGCGATGTCTCTGGTTGGCCCAAGGCCCGAGCGCATTGAATTTATTGAGAGCACAACGAAGGATTATCCCGAATACCGTTACCGTCTTACGGTAAAAGCGGGTCTGTCCGGATTGGCGCAAGTGAAAGGGTGGTACAACTCAAGTTTTCAGGACAAATTGAAATTTGATTTATACTATGTGACGCACTGTTCTTTTGCTCTGGACATGAGAATCCTTTTTATGACCCTTGGGGCCATTATCAAGCCTGAGATGTCCAAGAATGTGGATTTTAGAACGTATAAAAGCGAAGCGGATTTCTTGACCATAATATCTAAACGCGGATTTATTGTATCGAAGAGCAAACGCGGTATCATGATAGAAAAGGCAAAGCGCAATGATTCCAAAAATAAAAAATAGTCTCTGGGAAACAGTGAATTGGATTAGCCTGGTTATAATTGCATTCTGGCTGATTTCCCCAATGCAACCAAGTATAATCGGGCTCGATATCGTTTTTGCTTTTGTAATTTTGTTATGGCTGTTTAGTGCCGTGCAATTAACGCAAAGTGCTTTTTTAGGGAATAAAGTGTTATCCGTAGCTATTATCACCATGGTGATATATATCCT
>JBFLKV010000128.1:0-3330 GCA_040883365.1 Eubacteriales bacterium | reverse complement strand
GCGCCTCCGCCATTTTCATCAAAAGCCACAACAATATCGTCCCCAGTTGCGCCCTGTGCGCCATATCCCGGAATCAGGAAAAACATATTCGGGTAAAGCTCACGCAATTCCTTGGACTGTTCCTTATATGTTGCGCCCACCACAGCACCAACGCCAGCATAGCCGTTTCTGCCCATACAGCAGCTGCCCCATTCGGCCAACTTGTCCGCCACGTGCAGATAGTTGGCTTTACCTTCGCAAATCTTATCCTGAAATTCGCCGGAGGATGGATTGGACGTTTTGACCAAAACAAAGATGCCCTTTCCGCTGCGTTCCATATCCTTTAAAAAAGGTTTGATTCCATCCGAGCCCAAGTATGGCGTTACCGTTAGAATATCGGCTTCAAACGCATGATGGATTTTACCAGCCGCTTCCACACCGCCAAGAAAAGCCGTAGAGTAAGCCGCCGCCGTCGCGCCGATATCGTTTCGCTTTGCATCACATATCACGACAAGCCCTTTTGCTCTGGCATAATCAATGGTTTCTTTATAGGCCTTAAGTCCATGATACCCGTACATCTCATAGTAAGCAATCTGAATTTTTACAGCGGGTACAATATCATAAATCTCATCGATAATCGCCTTGTTGAATTTTAGGATATCCGAAGCCATGGTTTCAAATGGGTCATCCTCATTTAAGTCGCTTCGGCAGTATTCAGGCAAATAATCGTAAGCGGTATCCAGCCCCACACAGATGGGTGCTTTGGTTTCCTTAATCTTGTAGCCTAGAATATCAAAGACCATATTTACTCCTTATATTTTATCTCGCCATTCACGAGTGTATATTTTACTTTTCCGGTCAACGTTTTGCCGATAAACGGCGAGTTCTTACCCCGACTGACCATACTCTCTTTCATAAATTCATAGGTTTCGTTTTCGTCGAATAGGGTGAGATCCGCGATTTTTCCCTCAGCGATTTCACCACCGCTAAGACCTAGAATACCAGCCGGATTTACCGAAGTCAACGCAACGATTTTATTTAAGGATATTCCGGCCGCTAGAAGATTTGTAACGATCAAAGATAGCGCCGTCTCAAATCCTGAAATACCAAAAGCCGCGATATCATATTCGACGTCCTTTTCGTCCACATGGTGCGGTGCATGGTCGGTGGCTATCGCGTCCACCGTGCCGTCCTTAATCGCCTCAATCGTGGCCAAAACATCGTCCTTGGTTCGCAAGGGTGGGTTGACTTTGGTGTTGGCGTCGTAGCCGACCACCCAACTGTCGTCCGCGGAGAAGTAGTGCGGCATGGTTTCGCATGTCACTTTTACGCCGCGTTCCTTGGCTTTTTTGATGATATCAAATCCGCCCCGCGTGCTGACATGCGCGATATGAATTTTGCAATCCAGGCTTTCGGCCAGCGCGATATCTCGCGCGATCATGCTCTCTTCAGCCGCACGATTGATGCCACGAAGCCCCAGCACCGAGGAATAGTATCCTTCGTTCATCACGCCATCGGCTTTAATATCCAAATCTTCCTCGTGTAAAATCAGCAAGGCACCCAAGCTCTTGGCATAATTCAGCGCATTGCGCATCATCTTGCCGCTCATCACCGGTTTTCCATCGTCGGTAAATGCCACAGCCCCCGCCGCTTTCATCTCTCCCATTTCGGAAAGCTGTGCGCCCGCAAGCCCGCTTGTGATGGCCCCGGTGGGATACACTTTACAAAGATTGGCCTCTTTCGCCTTTTGCTGAACATATCCTATTAGGCCTGCGTTATCGATAACCGGGTCGGTGTTGGGCATACAAACGATGCTGGTAAATCCACCCTTGACAGCGGCTTGACTGCCACTTAAGATATCTTCTTTATATTCCTGACCGGGTTCGCGCAAATGACAGTGCATATCGATCATGCCCGGGATAATGGTCAAGCCCGAAGCGTCGATAATCTCTGCATTGTCTTGCGAGATACCTTCACCAATCTTCTTAATCATACCATTTTCAATCAGAATATCGGCGGTATATGTCTTTTTTTCGTCAACAATTTTTCCCGCTTTTATTAAAATCATTCAGTTTCCTCTTTCTTGCGTGTCATCAGATACAAAAGCGCCATGCGTATGGCCACACCATTGGTGACCTGCTCAGTGATTACCGAACGGTCATGATCGATGATATCGGTATCCATCTCCACCCCACGATTCACCGGACCCGGGTGCATAATCAGCGCACCGGGTTTGGCATATTTAATATTTTCACGGGTCACCCCGAAAAGTTCATTATATTCGCGTAAGCTGGGTAAGAGACCGTTTTTTTGCCGTTCCAGTTGCAAACGAAGACCCATCACCACATCCGCATCTTTTAAAGCATTCTTTAAATCATATGTGACGCGAACCCCTGTTTTTTCAATCTCCATTGGCATCAACGTAGCCGGGCTGCAGAGGGTCACATTCGCACCCATGGTTTGAAGACCATGAATATTGCTTCTGGCAACACGGCTGTGCAAAATGTCACCGATAATCACCACATTCAGTCCCTTGATTTTGCCCAGTTTTTCCTGCATGGTGTACATGTCCAAAAGAGCCTGTGTGGGGTGCTCATGCATACCATCGCCCGCATTGATGACGCGTGCATCGATATTTCTTCCCAACAGCTCGGGTGCTCCGCTCATCGGATGACGCATGATGACAATATCCACGCCCATGGCTTCCAGTGTTCTGCCTGTATCCAACAGGGTCTCCCCTTTTTGGATGCTGGACGAGCTGGCGGATATGGCGCTCATCGAAGCCCCTAGGTATTTCCCTGCTAAATCAAAACTCATTTTGGTACGCGTTGAGTTTTCATAGAACAATGTAACGATTGACTTATTTTGTAGCTGAGGCATTTTCTTCACGCCCTGCTTTAAATAATCTTTCATCGATTTGGCCGAATCTAGTATATGCGCAATCTCCTCTGCGCTGACACCTTCAAGACCGACAAGGTCTTTGTTTTTTAGTTGCATACATTAACTCCGATATCTTTATTTAACGTTCTATAATAAAAATCCCGTTCGTTTTCACGAATGGGAAATATTCTTATCTGCAATAACCACATTGTCCTCGCCGTCCATTTCGGAGACCAAAACATGTATCACTTCACTGCCCGATGTCGGTACGTTTTTACCGACGAAGTCTGCCCGAATCGGCAACTCGCGATGACCTCGATCCACCATCACGGCAAACTTGATGCACTTGGGCCTGCCCATATCCATCAATGCGTCAATCGCCGCACGACCCGTTCTTCCGGTATACAGCACATCATCAATCATTACCACGGTTTTATCCTGCACCGAGAAGGGCACATCGCTACCGTTGAT
>JBFLKV010000127.1:0-3600 GCA_040883365.1 Eubacteriales bacterium | reverse complement strand
TTTCGGGCGAGATTGAAAAGATTGCATCCTATGTGAAAGGCGATAAAATCAAGACGAGCGATGTGGTGAAAATCGCATCACAGTCTTTGGAATACAATGTTTTTAAAGCCCATGATTTGCTGATGAAAAAAGAAACGGCGGAAGCCTTACGGTTGTTAAATGATGTTTTGGAAACCGAGAAAAGTCCGTTTGGTGTGATGGGACTGATTGCGGCCAAATTTAGGGCAATGTACAAAGCAAGAGCACTTATTGATGCAAAGTATCCACAAGACAAAGCGATAAAGCTGATTGGCGGGCATCCTTATGTGGCAAAAATGGCGTTGCAGGACGCACGTTCCTTTTCTGCAGAGGCTTTAATGGATGGCATCAATACGCTGGCTAAACTGGATTATCTCTACAAGACAGGTCAAATGGACGTGAACCTTTCGTTTGCAAAAACACTGATGGAGATTTATGGGGCATGAGTACATTTTTACTGATAACGGATACGCCCGAATTTTTTAACGACATTTGCGAAGAAATTCGTCTTTTTTTGAGTGCGGACAAAATCACGCTTCTGCCTGAAAAAACAGCGCCTATCGACACAGGCATATGCATTGTACATCGCATGGAAAAGCAAAAAGGCAACAGCTATAGATCACGCGCGACTTTTTTTGATAAGGGTCGAATGAAAGCAAGCTATGATTATGCGTTTAGTGTGACGGGCACAGGACCGATTGAAATTAAGCGCGAAAGAAAGTCGGCAGTAAAAATCACCTTGTATCGTCTGCTTAGCCGCTATATCGGCAAAACAATGCCCTGGGGCGCATTGACGGGCATTCGGCCAACCAAGTACTTACGTGACCTTGAAACGCGTGTGGGGGAAGCTATGGCTGAGGATTATTTTATCAAGACGTTGGGGGTGTCGCGTCAAAAGTTTGACTTGGCCAAGTCCATCGTTGATCGTCAAAGTCAAGCGATTCAAAGCATTGATGATCAATCCATCGATATTTATATTGGCATTCCGTTTTGTCCCAGCATCTGCACCTACTGCTCGTTTGGATCAAAGTGGCTCAAAAAAGGAGATGCGATACAACAGCAATATATGGACGCGTTGATTGCTGAAATTGAAGCGATGAAACCTTCGGTTACCCAGCATAATATCCGCTCGGTTTATATCGGTGGGGGTACACCGACCAGCTTGGATCGACCCGTGCTGGAGCGATTGCTTGCTTGTGTTAAGGAGTGGGGCAGCGATAGAGAATTTACGGTGGAGGCCGGGCGCCCAGACACCATCGATGAAAACATGCTCGCTTTGCTAAGTAAATATGGGGTTAACCGAATCAGCATCAATCCGCAGACGTTTAGGGAGACGACGCTGACAAAAGTAGGGCGTAAGCATACGATCGAACAAGTCTATTCGGCGTATCAATTGGCACGACAATACGGGTTTTCCCATATCAATTTGGATCTTATTTTGGGTCTACCGAGGGAAACCCTTAAGGATATGCGCCGATCGGTCAAATGTGCCATTGCGATGGCGCCAGAAAGCATCACGGTGCACACATTAGCCATCAAAAATGCATCTGCGATGAACCGAGAGCGCATCGATACCGCAAACGAGAAGATGATGGAAAAGGCGGTGAAGATGGCGAAACGATTGTGCGAAAAAAGTGGTTTTTTGCCCTACTACATGTATCGCCAAAAATATATGAAGGGCAATCTTGAAAACGTGGGATATGCCAAAGCGGACTGCTTAAGCATTTATAATATCGATATGATGGAAGAGGTGACCGATATTTTAGCGTTTGGGGCCGGGGCGATATCCAAAAGGATATATCGCGATGAAGGGCGGCATGAACGCATCGCCAACCCAAAGGATTTGGACACTTATTTTAGCAAACTTAAGATATTAATCGAAAAGAAAAGGAAGGCCTTTTAAGCCCTCCTTTTTTTATATTTTATAAAAACTGATTTAAGGCATACCATCGCCCGGGTCTTCGGTATTATCGTCTGTATTGCCGGTATCGCCTGAATCACCCGTTGTATCAATATACTTTTCAACAATCTGCTGATAGTAGCTGTCAAGGGCCAGCGTGTTCGACGAAATCTCCTGAGACGTGCTAGCTGAATCATTAATCAGCGTTTCGAGCGCATTGGCCAGATTGGACAGCGTCGTCGATTCATCCGGTGTGATATCGTTGACGCGCTCGGTTATGAAGGTGCGCACTTCTGATATCATATCATTCGCCGCACGGATGGCCTGCGGACGCTGAACAGATTCCTCGTTCCAAGTAGATGTATGGATATCGCAAAAATACGTATAATATTCCGGATTGTCCTCAGTCATTGTGCGAACACCGGTGGTGGTTGGTATGGGGAACAACAACGGGAATATCTTCTTTTGCAAGGTGACATCCATATCAAAATAGATGGAATCAGGGTGCAAAAACAGCGGTGAAGCCATAATCACCGTTTCCTCTGGACAGTATTCTGTGGCCAGTTTGTAGCTGGCAGAGCAGATTTCGGTAATCGGCCTATGCCATGTGCATTCTTCGGTTGGCACGGTGCCTTCTGCAAACCAATCGGTAATCAGCTTTCTGCCCGAAAGTGCGGCTGCACTTTCACAGTTCTCAGTCGCCAGCATGCCCGAAACCGGACATACCGTGGCTTTAACCAAGCCTAATGATTCAGGGGAAGCATCGATAATCGGTTTATTCTCAAGATCCTCATGGATATCGCTCATAAAGTCTTGCCATAAAGGTGCGGCATAGGATGATGCATATGCGTTGGACTTAAGCGGTTTATAGTCATCGTGACCAATCCAGAGCGAAGCGGAATAGTAGGGCGTTATGCCGCAAAAATAAATGCCGCGATTCTCTTGGTTGGTGCCGGTCTTTCCGCCCACGTTTAGGCCGGAAAGACGTGCGTTTTTACCTGTTCCTTTGCTGACCACATCTTCCAATATATCCACCAGCATATAGGCCGTAGAGGCCTTGATTGCTTGACGATACACTTGCGTTTTTGTGGCATCCACAATAACATTACCGTTGGTATCCACCACTTTTGTAAACGATATGGGACTGATATATTGTCCGTCGTTGGCAATACAACCAAATGCCACCGCCATCTCAAGAGGCGTGATGCCCGAAGTGCCCAGCGCAAGTCCGGCGGGGTTGACGTTGATATGTTTTGGGTTGATGCCCATGCTCATCAAATATTCTTTGGATTTTTCTAAGCCAACATAGTCCATCAGGACGCGTGCCGCGACGATGTTGATAGATTTGGTCAGGCCTGTACGAATCGATACCGGACCATAAGTGCTGGAGGACGTGGCGGGGTATCCTGTGGCAGTATTCCAACCGTCAATAGGAACCGGCACGTTGGGGATGATAGTGGCCGGAGAGGCACCAAGATCTAAGGCGGGGGCATATACGGCCAGCGGTTTGATAGCCGAGCCCACCGGCATGGTGGCGGTCACCCGATTGATGCTTTTTTTGACGTCAGGTGCATCTCTTCCGCCAACAATCGCACGAAGCTGGCCGGTGGAATAATCAAAGACCACAGCCGCAGCTTGGGGCTGGATGGTTTCGATGATGCTACCGTCCGAGTTTTTGGTGG
>JBFLKV010000126.1:0-6111 GCA_040883365.1 Eubacteriales bacterium | reverse complement strand
GGGTATGCTATCGGCATCACCTTAGGTGTTGCGTTCCATCTGCTGGCCGTATTTCTAGACGCCAGATTTGGATGGCACTTCACCTACAGTGTGATGGGCGCGCTGGCTGTGGGGTTGGCTTTGCTTTTGATGACTATGACCAATGCAGAGCATCCGCCGGCTGCGGGGCTGGCACTGGGATTGGTTCTGCAGGGCTTCCACCTCAGCTCAATTGCAATCATCTATGGCTCGGTTTTAATACTGCTTTTCATCAAACATCTTCTTCGCAATTGGCTGATTAATTTGTACTGATTTAAAGTATATCGGAATTTTAATAGTTTTTTTATCGATTTTTTTGTAGAGTATGAAAGGAAAGCGGTTTTTTTTAAAGTCGTCAACCGTCATCCGCATGCAATAGTTTTTTTGAAATGATGATAAAGAAGGTATAAAAAAGTTATGAAAACAGTTACGATTAAGCTGACACTTACCGAAGATATCAAGGATTTTGTTAGAATCACATCCAAGTACGATTACGATATCGACCTGCGTTCGGGACGCTATATCATCGATGCCAAATCGATTTTGGGCATCTTTAGCCTCGATCTTTCCAAGCCGATTGATATGGATATCCATGACGATTCTTGCGATGATTTGGTTAGCGAACTGAAACCATTTATCATATAGACTGCATTTTTTTAATGGCTCAAAGGCTAAACTTTGGCAAAAGTCTGCTTTTTAGGGCGATTGTTTTTAGCTTGCCTTTAGGGCAGCACACTTGATAATTATGTATTCGTTTGGGGTGTTATCGTTTGGATAAACACACGAATACTAAAATATTTTTTTGACAACTGAAGGGAAACATATGGAACTATACCACTTGATTGCTGCGGTGGGCATTTTTATTGCCATCTATTCGGTGATTATTTCCGAAAAGATCAATAGAACCACCATTGCAGTATTTGGAGCCAGCCTGCTTTTGCTGTTTAAGATACTAACGCAAGATCAGGCATTGGAGAAGATTGATTTTAATACCATCGGGCTTTTGATTGGCATGATGGTGATTGTCAACATTTTGCGGCGAACCGGGGCTTTTGAGTATCTGGCCATCTGGGCAGCCAAAGCGGTGAAGGGGAACCCTTGGAAGATACTCGTGGTGTTTTCAATCTTTACAGCAGTCGCATCGGCGCTGTTGGATAATGTCACCACGATTCTGCTGATTGTCCCTATCACATTGGTTATCACGGACACCTTGGAAACCGATCCGATACCGTTTGTTTTGCCGTTGATTCTTGTTTCTAACATTGGTGGCACAGCGACGCTCATCGGTGACCCACCCAACATTATGATTGGTAGTGCGGCGGACCTGGGGTTCTTGGACTTTATCGAAAACCTAACGCCGGTCGTCATCGTTATTTTCATCGTCGTTATCTTTATCTTTCGCGTGCTGTTTAAAAAATCAATGCATATCACCGAGGACAAGCGCATCAAGATCATGCAGATGGATGAAAAACTGGCGATCAAAGATGGTGTTTTGCTGAAGAAGAGCTTGATTGTGCTCGGCATCACCATCACAGGATTTGTCCTTCACGAGTTCATCGGATTTGAATCGGCCACTGTGGCACTGATTGGCGCGGCGCTGCTCTTGCTTATCAGTAAGGTGGACCCGGAAGAGATTTTGCTCGAGATTGAATGGGCCACGCTTTTCTTCTTCGTCGCTTTGTTTATTCTGGTTGGCGGCTTGGAGGAAGTGGGCGTTATCGAGTATTTGGCCAATGGTATGCTAAAGATTACCCACGGCAATCTTTCCATGATGGTGATTTTGATTCTTTGGGGATCGGCAATCGCCTCGGCTTTCTTGGATAACATCCCGTTTGTAGCGACCATGATTCCGCTGATCAAGAGTATGGCGGTGCTTTCAGACATCAATGTAATGCCCCTATGGTGGGCGTTGGCGCTGGGCGCATGCTTGGGCGGCAATGGTACTTTGGTTGGGGCATCTGCCAACGTGATTGGCAGCGGTATGCTCGCCAAGCATGGCAATAAGCTATCGTTCGTTCGGTACTTAAAGTATGGGTTCCCAATCATGATTGTATCGGTCATCATCGCAACGATATATCTGGTTATTTTCTATATATAAGCGAAAGCAAAGAGGTTAAATTATGAGAAACATCATTAATTCGGCGGAAGTATCGCAGCATACCATCAAATTGCAGCAACTGGGTGCAAAGGTGCAGGTCATCAATAGTACACTCTGCTATGTGCATTTTGATATCAATGGGTTGGAGCTGGAATACGTCTATAACGTCAACCATAAAGGCAATTATTTTTTAGAACGCATCCAACCGTATCCGTTGGCGATAGAGGAGTTTGACAGCGAGCACGATTTGGTCAAATTGATCCAGTCGGATGTCAACAAGTTTAAAAATGCGCTAAACTCCCAGCACGTGGAGCGATTTATTTCAATCGCAAAACAAATCAGCAAAACATTTACAACGTTTGAAGATACTTTTTTAAACTATAACATTCCAACCGAGAAGGTGGAAAAAATCTATAAGAAAATTCTAGCCCTCGAGTTTGAGATTGATATGATTCGCGAAGTGGCCAAAGGCATTCAGCTGGAGGATTCACAAAAAGATAAGTAGGCATAAAAAAAGATACTAAGCCCGCCGATGTGCGGGTTTTTTTATTGGGCTAAAATGAGGCTATGATCAGGACAAGGGCAAGTGTGAACAAAGTGTTATATTTTAAATTTTAAAAAATTTCTGGGTTAGAAGTGCTATTTTTTTGGTTTGTTTTAGCTGTTTTTGTTTATATATTTAACAGACCGATAGAGTGATTATGGATAAAAAAAACACCTTAGGAACTATGAGGGAATTAAAGGAAAAATGATGCGAACGATTAAACCCAACAGGACTAAACAAGCGGGAGATCAGAGCAAGGAAGGCGTCGTTTTCAACAGCCTGCCGGTGGGACTTTTGGTTTTTGATGAAGAGGCGTGTCTGGTCAATGTCAATAATCATTTTTTTAAAACCTTCAATATGGCACCGACGGATCCTGAGGGACAACGGTTTGGCAAGCTCTTCCGTTGTAAGCATGCACTTGGACGGGGCAAAGCATGTGGGACGACGCCCGCATGTCCGACATGTCCGCTGATGGAGAATGTCAACAAGGTGCTCGAGACCGGCGAATCGATTACCGATTTACAAATCAGCATGGACGTTGAAATCGATGGCAGAATAAGCAGTCAATGGTTTTTAGTCAATCTATCGCGCGTCGTTGAAGCCAGACAAACGTATGTATTGGCGGCGTTTACCGACATTACGGAAAAAAGGCTCGCTGAACATGAGCTTTCCACACTGGGGGTCAGTGATGAACTGACGGGGCTTTACACCCGGCGATACCTCCTTAAAAAACTGGATGAATTGATCCATCTTGACTGGCCGGAAGCTTTTCCCTTGGCGATAGCGATGATGGAGATCGACTCGGATAAACTGGCAGATGTCATGCAGGATGAAGGTAGCGAAGACGATATACGAAAAAGTATGGCAGAGATTTTAAAAGAGCATACGCGCAGCACGGACTTTATTGGTCGGTATGGCGAAAATGAGTTTATGGCGGTGTTTACCAACACCAACGCGGAAGTGGTTCAAGGGATTATAAAAAACATGATGACTGCGTTTGGTGAAAAAACAAAGACAAAGATAGGCCGACAGGGTACTTTTAGCACCGGGTTGATATCGGTGGGATCGGTGGCTGGCAGCATCTGTGATATCAAAGACTACATCCATGATACAGAAGCATTGTTGCAAAAAGCAAAGTTGAATGGATGCAATCGTATAGAAGAAGAAAAAGAAGCGTACTCGTAAGAGAAGGAAAAAGGAGAAAGCCAAACGATTAGCATTTAATAGTACAGCATAAAAGAGAATAGTCGCAAGACACTCCAAATGATACTAGCAAACCCTGGGAAACCTTGGGACGCAAAGTTTATGGGTCTAAGCGTTTTTACAAAAAACGTAAGACAGCCGAATTGCCAAAGGGAGTAGAAAAATGAAAACTACAAGAATGATGATATGCATTCTTCTGCTCGTTGCTGTGATGAGCGCAATGGTACCCGTACCACGGGGCGAAGTGACGCATATCGAAAACAATAAAACACCTCTGGGCGTGGGTACAGCAGTGCCAGTGCCTGAGCAGGGCGGATCAGCCGAAGCTACAGCTGATGAAGATTATAGCCATCCGGTGGAAGTGACCACCCTCGTATCCGATAGCGGTGTCCTTTCTGTCAGCATTGATACACAAAACACGGCACGGATGAAAGTGAAAATAACAAAAGGCGATGAAACCATCTATTATGATGTCGATAGTGATTATCAGGTGGAGATTCCGCTTCAGATGGGCGATGGTAGCTACACAGTCAAAGTATTTAGTCATCTGGAAGGCAACGATTACCAAGCCGTGTTCTCTGAAGATATTGCTTTTGCGTCAGAGAATCCAAACGATGTATTTTTGGCATCCAGTGACATTGTGAATTTCTCTGAATCCAAGACCCTTGACAGTGTAACAAATCAAGTGGTGGACGGTGCTACGGATGAGATGGAGATTGTAGAACGGATCACGAACTATGTGATTGATGAACTTGAGTACGACACACAAAAGGCAGCAACATTGGACGCCAATTATGTTCCGAACATTGATAACGTACTTTCGGATAAAAGTGGTATCTGCTATGACTTTGCTGCAGTGACTGCATCTATGTTACGAGAAGCGGGCGTTCCCGCCAAACTGGTGATGGGTTATCGTAGTGATTCGGATTTGTACCATGCATGGAATGAGGTTTTGGTCGACGGTGAATGGATGATTGTGGACACGACATGGGACAATGTGATGAATCATCATCATATGAGCGTTCAAAACCCTGGACTCTATTCTGCGGAAAAAGTCTTTTAACCGTTTCTTTTCTGCCGGGGTGTT
This sequence comes from Eubacteriales bacterium, assembly GCA_040883365.1. Classification (GTDB taxonomy): domain Bacteria; phylum Bacillota; class Clostridia; order Christensenellales; family CALMFG01; genus CALMFG01. Next base: position 1,161 of record JBFLKV010000126.1, on the reverse strand, counting down.
CGCAATGGCCCGGAATAAAGAATTACGGCTAAAAGAAGGTTTAATATAGCACATATCGTATAGACAAATGTGCTGCTGGCGCAGAATGGCGAAGGAAAAAGAACCTTTGCCGCAAACCGCAAGGTGACAAAATAGCCTTGCATGTTTGCTTAAGAAGGTTCTTTTATGTTTTTCAAAAGTTAAAAAATCGAAGGAAGTTCATTTTATATCTGGAAAAGATACAAAAAACATGGCATTATAGAGAGTACGAACAACGAAACAATCGCTTATAAGCAAAATTTTTACCTCACTTAAAATAATGGAGCGTATTTAGAACAGATATGGATATTTTATTAGTCGGCAGTGACCGTTATATCGGCGAAAAATTAATTGACCGTATCCTTTTAGAGGGCGAGCAAGTGGGCATCGTGGGTATGGAAGATTTTCCGCGCGCGTATGACAACAACAGCAACGTCAAACTCTGCGAATACGATATTCTATCTGATGATTTTGAAGAGGTATTCAATGTTTTTGCGCCTGAGGTCGTTGTTTATTATAACAACTGTCAACGGGACTACAAATATGATTTCACCCTAGATGACGTCAACCTGCATGTGCAGGAATTCTTGAAAACAACGCAAACTGTGCTGGATAAAAAGGTAAAGAAATTTATCTATATTTCCACATGCACAAGCTACGATACAAGCGTCGCAAATCCTGATGAAAACGCGCCCGTTCAAGCGCACAACTTCTGGGAAGCCGCACACATCATCTGTGAGCAACATATCCGAAATATCAGTGCAGTGGAAAGCACGGACTATTTGATACTAAGAGCGGCCACCGTCTATGGCCCAGGTCAAGGGACAAAGAACAGTGAGGTTGCGCTGTATCTTGAGAGCAAGCAACAAAACAACCAGCGTTATTCCGCGATGAGCGAGGCCGAAACCGATTATATTTATATCGATGATTTTGTCAGTGCGACATATAAAGCAATCGATAGCACAGAGACAGGTGTTATCAATGTGGCTTCGGGCGGCAAAATTGAAACCCAGCTGTTGCATCGCGTGATGGACGGGCTTTACCTTAATCACGTCATTCACGCCAATGCGTTTTCACTGCTCAAAGGTGTAAACGTGGAGAAAGCGACCAAGGTATTGGGGTTCACTATCCACACAAACTTGG
>JBFLKV010000125.1:0-2944 GCA_040883365.1 Eubacteriales bacterium | reverse complement strand
TAGTAACTTCATCATCCGAAAGTGCGCTGCGTTCATCGTCGGTTAAGGGATCATACGCCCGGTGCAGTTCTTCGTCCATCTTGTCTTGTAATTCGGCAATCAATTCGTTATAAGATGAAATGAATTCGGTAATCTTGTCCACGGTTTCATCGATGTTTCTATCCACATTAAAGGATACCGCGCTATCCATCTCTCCTTTCAGCGAATACGTGATGCCGTCAATGCTAAACGTATTTTGTGGGCGCACCACTTCAATACCTTCAATGCTGAGTATCGCATCCTGTCCGCTATCCGTGCCCTCGGCAATGCCAAAAGCACTGTCAGTGGCCGCAAACGCGTTGCCTTTAATATTCACCAAGGCCACTTGGCTGTCCGCCCCTGTAGTGGTGGATTTAATTTTAAATCCTTTAGTCAGGCTGCTATAGGTCATCTTTACCCCGGCGGCTGTGTTGGTATTGATAGCGGTCATCATGCTACCAATCGTCGTGGTTTCATCAAAGGTAAAGTCTTCGCCATTGATTGAAAAAGATATTTCACCGTCTTCAAATATAAGGCCGGTCGTAAGATCCAAATCGGCCAGCGTGGTATCGGTATACAGCGCATCACCGTTAAAGGCTTCGCTACCCTTAAGTTCGGCAGATTCGGCCAACTGAGTGATACTGTCAATCGTCATCTGTCCGCTTTCCGCCCTAGCCCCTGCGGTAACCGTCACCGCGTTGGTGGGGTCTAACATAGTTACTTGGTTGCTACTGTAACTGGATGATGAAAGCATATTTGAATCCGCGTTCAGCACGCTCAAATACTGCTCTCTAAAATTTTTAATCTTTGTATTGATGTCCCTGTAAGCTTCTGTTTTCCATTCTATCCGGGTTATCAGCTGCTCTTGTTTATTAATCCGAGTCTGTTCAGTGGTCATCATTCCTTCAACCAAGGCTTCGGTATCCAACCCCGATGAAAGCCCGCTGATCCGAATCATATTTGTATTGATCGACATTCCTTATCTCCTCTCCACCTTTTGTTGCGTCAAATCCAACTTCTATGTTTAATGCCTTTATCGGCTAACTATGCGCATAATAAACGACTTCTGGTAGGCTTTTCTTAAAGATACTCGTTATTGGGGTATACCGCGACAACGTACTTCCCGCCTGCGCCACGGTCACGCCGCGAGCGGCGTTATATCGGCCGTCGGCAGACGGACATACCATTTGTACATGCCCTTTCCCCCCGTTATTCTTCCATGCCGTCACCACAGGCTTGCCTTGGTTTGCTAGGCTCTGGGCTTTGCTGGCACTGACTCTGTGCCATCCATAGTCTTGGCCATGTTTTTTTAACCAATTACACATGCCGTTTGCAGACATTTGATTCGCATCGCTATCCCCATAAGCTTTGGGTGCGCCGTTCTTCACGTTGAAGTAGTGCGGAATCTCAGCACCCATGGCACGGGTTACATCCCACACAAAAATGTTGCAGTAGGTTTTATCACCGCAGGGGGCGTATCGTTTATTTTTCTCCACGTCAAACTGGTTAATCACCTGTGCATATTGGCGCGCACTACGATTACCCGCATGGCTTGTCAGCGACGGCATCACAGGTTTCCAAGGCTCTGCTGGAATACCACTAGTACTATACGTGCCGTTGGTCGCTCCATAGGCATAGGATGACCCCAATGGGTTACTGGTTGCATCCGTACCAATTAAGGAAGCCAGTGCTTCAGAAAACAGCGATTCGCCCCCTATGCTAAGGCTTAACAGATTCAAAAGCACTTCACCATTCACTTTAGTCGCATCCGAGAGCAATCCCGAAAAACCGTCCTGGTCGGCTTGTGCTTCAGCATTCTCGCTGTTTGCTCCTGCCTTCATTTCATCAAATAGCATCTTGCTAAACAGATTCGCCGACAACGTGCTTTTCGTCGACGTCCCACCGAGCTGTTGGAGTAAATAGGTTTGATCAATACCGCTTACCGACATCTTGTTCTCCTTAAAACGATTTTATACCGGGCGTTACAAGCCCAAATGTGATTCAAATTCGTTATCCAATCGACAGATGAGAGCCAACACTTGGGCCACCACTTCGTAAAGTTCTTCCGGAATCTCTTCGCCGATGGTAAGCTTCCCTAGTGCATGCGATAAATCGGCGTCTTCGATGACATGCACATCGCTTTCTTTGGCCGCCGCTATCATGCTTTCGGCTAAAATTCCTTGTCCATATGCCACCACATAAGGCGCCTCATCGGATTCAGAGTCATACTTTATCGCGGCTGCTTCAAGGACGGACGCGTTCGATTTTTCCACATCTTTCAAATTCGGACATCCAATCTATCGTTTGACATCTTGCTGCGTTCTGCCAAACGTGTCTCAACGTTTAGCACGGTGGTTCTTTTCTCCAGCATATCTGCTTTAAAGCCGACCATCCGATAACCTTGTTTTTCAAAAGTCGCTGCCAGCACATCTTTGTTTTGCTCAAATGCGGTCAGCACGTCTTTTCTTTCAACCCCAATATCCATATCCACGCTGAGTCGGTCTAAACCGACCATCACTTCCACCCTGCCCATATTTTGGGTGTCTATTCCCAGCAGCGCGGTTAGTCCTTTTTGCTCTGAGTTTGTCTTGTTCTTTTTTCTCTGATACACATACAGTTCAGCCGTGCTGGCGGGACGGTTTCCTAACCAGATTGGCACATGAAAGCAGTTTATATGTTTTATTTCAGTTAAAGTCTCAATCTGTTTTTCAGCCTGATTCACTTTGACTAGAAAGGACTCTTTGCTTTTAGTATCGTTAGATTCAAGCAAAACCTTTAACTCTTTTAATTGTAATGGCAATTTCTCTATCGTTTTTTTTAATGCATTGGCGTTTTTGGGCTCATCCGGCGCATAAAAAGCAGCTAATGTTTTGGTCAGCATTTGCTTTAACGGCAAGTCTCTATCCTCTTTTATCGCCGCCGGCGT
>JBFLKV010000124.1:0-3921 GCA_040883365.1 Eubacteriales bacterium | reverse complement strand
CATACAAGTGATTTTCTATATCAGCATTTTATATATGATTCTCAAATTCGCCTCCAACCAATAATGCTTTTTTTAGCCAAACTCGCTATTTTTGAAGTTTGGCCATCACCACAAGTCTTCCGTTATGTTGGGTCGTGCAGGTGGAAAGGGTCAGCACGATATCGTCCGCATAGAAGTTTTCATAAACATAGTGCAGCGATTTCTCATAGTGCTCCTTTAGAAAGTCAATCCAGAGTTCATCGTATGGAAATATCGTTTCGATATAGTAGTCATCGGTTGTCGTCTCAAACACCGCAAAGACTTCCCATGTCAGCGTTTCATTAAGGGTGTCAAAACGAATCGTACGATGTGTTCTGAAAAAATCATCGTCCTCATATTTAACCAAATCCTTAAACATGGTGCCGTTTTTCATTCGGTGTCCATAGATAATGATATTCCTTGTTTTCTGAAAATCATTGATATCGCATCGAAAATCCAAAAATATCGCACCGGCCTTATCCTCTTCACCGTCAAAATTATGCGAAATATAATAGTCATTATTATCGACTTGAACGACAGGATAATCTATACGCGTATCTTCAATTTTTATATACCCAATCGTATTGGGGTTAAAGTCCTGATAGGCTTGAAGATATTCCAAATTATCAGGCTGTGTCTCTTCCTCTTCTAAAACAACAAAAACTGTTGGTGTTGCGGTTGGCGCCAAGTCCCCCGCCCTTTGCTCCTCTTTCGGTTCAGCAAAAAATGAATTGGCAAACACCACAGCTGCCGCTACGATAACCAGCAGGCCCACGGCCTGTATCAGCGTTCGCTTGTCCTTATCCTCCAGCCGCTTGCCCTTCGCATCCTCGGTCAACACGTACGGCTTAACTTTCAATTCACCTTTGTGCTTTTTCACGCTCTGCTTCATCCCATCAAAAAAAACTTGTGCACCGTGCCTATAAACACACTACACAATTTGTTTATACCATACTCATGTTTCAAAGTCCATTCAAACAGCGATGAAAATTTAATAAAGCGAACATGCTCTCACTGCTCGCCCATCCCCCTGTAGGCGATACTGATAATATCCTCGATATCGGCTTCTTTCAAGCTAACATCTTTGATTTTTGCGATTTTTGACAGGTCTTCAATCAACTGAGCCGCGGTGATATCCTTCTTCCAAAATCGATAAACCGTTCGTGTATCCGCCACGGACATGATTTGTGCTTTCGGGTGTTCCTGCGCATTTTCTTCGTAATAGTCCACAATAAGGTGGCGGTATGGCGCAATTTTGTCGATTAAGCCTTTTAAAGACCCATCTTCTATGACCTTACCTTGATTGATGATAATCACTCTGTCGCAAAGCTCTTGTATATCCCCAAGATCATGAGTGGTCAGGATAATCGTGGTCTTTCGGTTCTGGTTGATATCTTTGATAAACCTACGAATCGCGTTTTTTGCCTCCACATCCAGCCCGATCGTGGGTTCGTCCAAAAACAGTACGGATGGCGAATGTAGCATTGCCGCTGTCAGATCACCACGCATCCGCTGACCTAAGGACAATTGGCGCACCGGTGTGCTCAAAAGTGCGTTGATTCCAAGAATTTCGTCCATTGTGCTTAAGTTCTCACGATACGTCGCTTCATCAATCTCATATATCCGTTTTAACAGCTCAAAACTCTCACCCATACGTAAGTCCCAGTTAAGTTGCGTCCGTTGGCCAAAAACGACGCCAAGGTCCTTCACCACGCGCTTTCTGTTCTTTTGTGGCGATTGGCCATTGATCAATATTTCGCCAGACGATGGTGTTAAAATGCCCGACATCATTTTGACAGTGGTGCTTTTCCCGGCACCGTTTGGGCCGATATAAGCCACAATTTCGCCTTTCCCTATACTAAAGCTGATATCATCCACCGCTTTTATAGTATGGCGGTTGGGCTTAAACAGCGCTTTAACCGAGCCTCTCAGGCCCTTTTCGCGCCGGATGACTTTGAACTCTTTGACAATGTTTTTAACTTCGATTACGGTCATTCCTGTCTCCCTCTCCTTTGCGTTTATATCTCTTTTGCCCTAAAATTTACGTCCCCGCGCTCTCATAGCGCTTTAAGCCACGCTGGAACATCAAGCAACCCAGCACAAACCATAAAACACCAATGATCATGGTGACAAGCGGCATGCTCACCGGCATATAAACGGGGAGTTCTTTCCCCAACAGATAGCTGGCAGGATAGAAGGTAATCCAACCCAGCGGTATAACCACAGTAAAAAACATCTGTAAAAACTGCGGATAGATGCTTAAAGGATACATGGTGGTCTTGTCATACAGTTGCATGGTCAGCACCGTAAAACTCGCACGGTTTTTAACCCAAAACGAGATTGAACCCAGTATCAACCAAATGGCGCCACGGATTAAAGCGCCACCGATAATCACCAAAAAAACAAACAGCACATTTGCCCCGGACCATACAAAACCGACGCGAATGCAGCCGTACGCAAAAATGATGATGCCTGATATCAGATCAGTAAGCCCAATCAGGTTGAAGTATGAAAACAGAAACTGAAACATCACGCCCAGTGGACGCAGCAAATATAGGTCCAGCTCGCCATCGACAATGCGACTGCCCATATACCAAGTTGGGACAAACAAAACCACCGAAACACCATGGCTTAAGACCGAAAGTCCATAGAGAAAAGCCAGTTCGCCCAGTCCCCAACCCTGCAACGTGCCAAACTGATCGACAACAAATTTGATGATGGCAAACCCAATACCAAACTGCATCAGGTTGGAAATAAACCAGCCCGCTAAGCTGGTGGGGTATTCTAAGGCGGTCTGTAAAGACTGCTTAAAGTATAGGGCCCCGACTCTAAAGTAGCATTTGATTCGTCCCATTCTAGCCCCCTTGAATCATCACTCGGCTGGTTGCCCGCCGCTTAAGCCAAATAAACACAAAGAACAAAATGCCTGTCCAAACCAGCTGAATACCCATTTGATAAAGCACCGTGCCATAGTCATATCGACCGATGAAGATGGAAAGCGGTAGCTGGTAGATATACGGAAAAGGTAACAGTTCCAATATGTGCCGTAACCAATCCGGAAAGAACCACAGCGGTATCAAGCTTCCTGACAGCATAATCACCAGATGGTTTTTTACCGACAGCAAAGGCCGAATAGAGATGGCCGTAAATGCCCACATACCGAACATCGCGGCAATCAGCCAATTGATGGCATAGCTTAAACCAAAGCTTATTAAAAACATCGGCAAGTACCATCCGGCGGCCGGCACCGGCACTTGGATAAACAAGCAAGCCAGCAAAAGCAAGGGTATCGCCCGCTGAAAAAGCGCCACTAAAATGCCCCCCACGTCCTCGGCCAAAAAGATGCCAAATAAACTGACCGGTTTTAGCATATCCAGAGCGATACTGCCTTTTCTGACACTCTGAATAATCCTTTCCTGCACATCGCTGGTAAAGAGACTGCCAATAAAGGCGGACATAATCGCGTACGTTAACATACTCTCGCGGGAAACGCCTTGTGCGCTGCCCTTAGTGCCATAAACCGCTATCCAGAAAAATGCGCTGGCAAACATGATAATAACCTGCATCAATATCGTGGAGAGCACATTGAAGCGATAGGTCATGGCCGCTTTAATTTTAACTTTTGCGATATAAAGATAAGGCGACATAGCGTTTTTCCTTTACGTGAGAATAGCATATTTTGCTTAAAAGATAAAAATATGTAGTATTATACCATTATAAGCGTGCCATATCTATTTATTTTGTCGATTTCCTTATGAGATTACTATCGTCGCATTAATGCCCACGAATCAAAAAAAGACGCCTACAAAAGCGCCTTTTTTATACATTTGGTTGCTATCTAACCATAATGCTTTTTACATTCTTCTACCCCACAAAAACAATGGTCAGTGCAAAAATCAATTG